>JAAETN010000293.1 GCA_024228355.1 Maribacter sp.
ACAACATCTACAACAAATTTACCTGGATCATTGATTCTAAAACTATAGGTCCCAAAGGCACGAATTTCAACAAGGCCAAAACGTTCATCACTTAACATAAACGGATTTTTAGTTCCCCATTTCTCATCGGTGAATAAACGAGTACTCACAAAATAAACCTCAGCTTTAAAGGGGCTATCAAAACCATACTTCCATCCTTTTAAGGTAGTTAAAATTGGAAGGTTTTTGGTGTTCAAAGTGTAGGTGCCCGGAGTGAAAACATCCGCCAATTGTCCTTCATTCACAAAAACAGCAGTTTGGCCTTCACGAACAATCAGTTTTGCATTATTCTTGATCTCATTCTGATATCTTTCAAATCTATGGACAATGGTGTCGTTAGAGACATCTAACCATTCGATAATGTCTATAAATTCATGACTCAGTTTGTTTTTTATCTCATCAAATAAACTCATTTTGTTAGTGTTTTTAATTTGTTAAAAGATAAGGAATTCTTTAAATGTTCCAAAGGGGAAAACCTAATAAATTATTCGCCCAACTTCAGTTTTGATAATTACTGAACAATAATCGGGGCTGAAATTTATTTGTTAACTTTTTTTTGTTGATAAATTTTTAATTTCCTGATTATCATATTGTTAACACCTTTTTCTTGTATACTTTATGACTTTTGTCATATAACGATTGTTTTCTTTTTGTATACTTTTATACTTTCTTTCTAAGTACCTAATAACCATAATATTTCCATATGCAATTAAAAACAATGCCTCCCCAAAGAAAAACATATTCCCAAGAAGAAGCTTATCAATCTAGTTTGGTCTATTTCAAGGGTGATGACCTAGCGGCACAGGTATGGATCAATAAATATGCCCTGAAGGATTCGGAGGGAAATATCTATGAGCTTAATCCTGATGATATGCATCGAAGAATTGCAAAGGAAATTAGTAGGATAGAGCAAAAATATCCCAATCCCCTAACAGAAAAAGAGGTTTTTGATCTGATTAAAAACTTCAAATACATCGTCCCCCAAGGAAGTCCAATGGCAGGGATTGGCAACCCTTATCAAATCGCATCACTCTCCAATTGTTTTGTTATAGGTAATGAAGGTGCATCAGATTCTTATGGCGGCATTATGAAAATTGACCAAGAACAGGTACAATTGATGAAACGCCGTGGTGGAGTGGGTCATGATCTTTCACACATTCGCCCAAAAGGATCACCTGTGAAAAATTCGGCATTGACCTCAACAGGACTTGTCCCTTTTATGGAGCGCTATTCCAATTCTACCCGTGAAGTGGCACAAGATGGTCGTCGTGGTGCCCTTATGTTATCTGTCTCAATCAACCATCCTGATGCCGAGGATTTTATTGACGCCAAGATGGAGCAGGGCAAGGTAACCGGGGCCAATGTCTCTGTTAGGATAGATGATGAGTTCATGAAATCCGTTGAAAATAAAACCCCCTATAACCAAAAATTTCCTATTCATTCAATTGACCCCAAAGTTTCAAAAAAAATCGATGCCAATAAATTATGGGATAAAATTGTACATAATGCATGGCAATCCGCGGAACCGGGAATCTTGTTCTGGGATACGATAATCAATGAATCCGTACCTGATTGTTATGCGGATTTAGGATATAAAACCGTATCTACCAACCCTTGTGGTGAGATTCCGTTATGCCCCTATGATTCATGTAGACTATTGGCCATAAATCTTTTCTCTTATGTAGAAGAACCTTTTACAAAAAATGCCACTTTCAACTTCAACCTTTTTAAAACACATATTGCAGCTGCCCAGCGTATCATGGACGATATCATTGATCTTGAACTGGAAAAAGTGGATGGTATTTTGGCAAAAATAAATGCGGACCCTGAATTAGAGGATACAAAAGGGGTAGAAAAACAATTATGGCAACAAATCAAGGAAAAAGCACTAAACGGAAGAAGAACAGGCATAGGTATCACGGCTGAAGGTGATATGTTGGCCGCTTTAGGCTTGCGTTACGGAAGTGAAAATGCCAATGCGTTTTCAATCGAAGTACATAAAACAATTGCGTTGGAAGCATACCGAGCATCGGTTTATACTGCCAAAGAACGAGGGGCCTTTGAGATTTTCGATGCCGAAAGGGAAAAGGAAAATCCGTTCATCCTTCGACTAAAGGAAGCTGATGAAAAGTTATATTATGAAATGTTGGAATATGGGCGTAGAAATATCGCCTTATTAACCATTGCCCCAACAGGAACTACAAGTTTAATGACCCAAACTACCTCGGGTATAGAACCTGTCTTTTTACCAGTTTACAAACGAAGAAGAAAAGTGAATCCCAGCGATAAGAATGTAAATGTGACTTTTGTTGACGAAGTAGGTGATTCATGGGAAGAATATGTGGTATTCCACCTAAGGTTTAAACAATGGATGGAGGCCAATGGCATCGAAACTGAAAAGAAATACAATCAAGAAGAATTGGATAAAATCGTACAACAATCCCCTTATTACAAAGCAACTTCCAATGATGTGGATTGGCTGAGTAAAGTACGGTTACAAGGTGCAGTTCAAAAATGGATAGACCACTCGATAAGTGTTACCATAAATCTACCCAATGATGTACCAGAAGAGTTAGTAGGTACCTTATATCTGGAAGCATGGAAGGCAGGTTGCAAAGGGGTAACGGTTTACCGTGATGGTTCAAGATCAGGAGTGTTGATTGCGAATGATCCAGAAGCTGAAGAAACCTTGATTCACTTCCCTACAAAACGGCCACAGGTATTGGAAGCCGATATCGTTCGTTTTCAGAACAATAAAGAAAAATGGATTGCCTTTATTGGAATTATTGATGACCAACCTTATGAAATTTTTACAGGACTAGCCGATGACGAGGACGGTATTTTGATTCCGCGCTGGGTCGAAGAAGGTTTGATCATTAAAAACAGGGATGAAGACGGCACATCACGCTACGATTTTCAATATAAAAACAAAAGAGGTTATAAAACGACCATCGAAGGACTTTCACATAAGTTCAATCCTGAATTTTGGAATTATGCCAAATTAATTTCAAGTACGTTACGCCACGGTATGCCAATAGAAAAGGTGGTAGACCTGATAAATAGTCTACAATTGGAAGGAGAATCTATAAGCACTTGGAAAAACGGGGTTGCTCGTGCCTTAAAACGGTTTGTAGAGGACGGCACCATGGCAAAGGGTCAAAAATGCGATAATTGTACATCTACCAATTTAATTTACCAAGAGGGATGCTTAACCTGTAAAGACTGTGGGTCTTCTAAATGCGGATAAACCAGGTATTTGACCTAGGCCTTCTTGAATTTCACCTTAAATCTCTGGGTAAAGCTATATATTGTCTTTACTTTAGAGGTAACTAAGTACTACTTGAATTCATGAAAAAAGTCTTTTGCATTGGGGAGTTGCTCATAGATTTTGTCGCCGAAAAGCAAGGCAATGACCTATCCAAAGCAGATGTTTTTACCAAAAAAGCAGGTGGCGCTCCTGCCAATGTAGCTTGTGCTATAGCAAAGTTGGGCGGACTGGGCAAATTCATTGGATGTGTCGGCATAGACCAATTTGGTTCATTTCTGTTGAGCGTATTAGAAGATAACCATGTAGATGTTAGTCTGGCACAACGTTCAAAAACATTTACTACCATTGCATTTGTGTCTATCGCGGAAAATGGCGAACGTGATTTTGTTTTTAGCCGCGGCGCTGACAAAAAATTGAAATACGATTCTAAGGTAAAAAGTTCATTCAAGGAAAATATAGTGCATTTTGGAGCTGCAACTGCCCTGCTAGGTGGCGACCTGGAGGAAGCCTATGGCAGGTACTTTTTTGATGCCCTGACACAAGATGCATTTATAAGTTTTGACCCTAATTTTCGCGGTGACCTTTGGAAAGGTGAAGAAGAAATTTTCATTAAAAAATGCATGCCCTTCGTTCAAAAAGCGCATTTGTGCAAGTTTAGTTTGGAAGAAGCCGAATTGTTATCAGGGAAGACTGATTTGGAGGAATGTTGTGCGGTTCTACATGAAGTGGGGACCAAAGTTATAGCCATTACGTTAGGAGGTGACGGCACTTTACTCAGTACCGAGAATACGAAGCATACCATCCCTAGTATTAAAGTAAAACCTGTTGATACTACAGGCGCCGGCGATGCCTTTATTGGGTGTCTACTCTACCAAATCGCTGCGCTACATGACCCTATGGAAATTCTTGAAAACATAGCGCTGTTAATAGATATGGTAAAAATTGCCAACAAGGCGGGTGCGATTACAACCACCAATTTTGGGGCGATACCGTCGCTGCCCACTCGGGATCAACTCCATACTCTAGGATGAATCAAGCACACCTACATCAAATTATTGCTTTAGAAAAACAAGACCCTGCCAAACCTAACGAATTCGAAAAGTTCTTTGAACTAAGGCTATCTACCAATCTTACAATTATCAAAGACCTGTTTTTTTCGCTCTATCCTGAAGAAAGCCATACGGCAGCGTTTAAGAAATTACTACATCATCAGCTGCCGACCCTCTTCAAGGAAAGACCAGCACCCCTTAAATTGCTCGATTTAAGTCGTTCAAAACAGAGAGATTGGTACCAGTCCGAACAACTTGTGGGTATGCAATTATATGTAGACCATTTTAGTAAAGACTTAAAAGGATTGGAAAATAAGCTGGGTTATTTTGAGAAATTGGGAGTAAACTTTTTACACCTAATGCCCATTACACCAAGACCAAAGGGTGAAAATGACGGTGGCTATGCAGTAAACAGCTACCACGAGGTAGACAAGCGGTTCGGTACAAAAGATGACCTATTAAAACTAACCGAAAAAATGCGCGATAAAAACATGTTCTTAATGTTGGATTTTGTTGCCAACCACACTTCCAACGAATTTCCTTGGGCCAAAAAGGCCATGGCCGGAGATGAAAGATATCAAGAATATTACCATATTTATTCAGACCGAACCATACCTGACGTATTTGAAAAAACACTTCCGGAAATTTTTCCGTTGACTTCCCCTGGCAATTTTACCTTCAACCCTGAAATGCAAAAATGGGTCATGACCGTTTTTAACCAATACCAGTGGGATCTAAATTATTCAAATCCAGAGGTATTTATAGCGATGTTGGGTAATTTGTTGAAATTGGCAAATCTTGGTGTAGATGTAGTGCGCTTGGACGCCCTTGCATTTATGTGGAAAAAACTGGATACCCTCTCCCAAAACTTGCCCGGGGCCCATACATTGATTGCCTTATTCCGAATGTGCCTGCAGGTAATCGCACCTGGGGTGGTGTTTTTAGCGGAAGCCATTGTTGCCCCAAACGAAATAATCAAATATTTTGGTACGGGTCCTTTGAAAGGAAACGAATGTGAAATTGCATACAACGCTACACTTATGGCACTATTGTGGGATGCTATCGCCACAAAAAAAACAATGCTGATCTATAAAAACCTTCAAGACCTACCAAAAAAAAACGAAGAGGCTTCATGGATCAATTATCTACGCTGTCATGACGATATAGGCCTTGGGTTTAATGATCGTTACATCAATGAAGTTGGTTGGGATGCCAAACATCATCGTAAATTTCTGTTGGACTATTATTGTCAGAATATCGAATGGTCTCCTGCCAAAGGTGAGATGTTCATGTACAATCCTAAAACAGGTGATGGTAGGATTACTGGAAGCTGCGCTTCCCTATTAGGATTAGAAAAAGCCCTTGAACAGAATGACGCAGCTAAAATTAACCAGGCAATCAATAAAATAATCATGATGCACGGCATCATATTGTCCTATGGTGGTATTCCCCTCATCTATGCTGGCGATGAAATAGGTGCTTTAAACGACTATTCCTACTTAAAGGATATTGACAAAAAAGAAGATAGTAGATGGGTGAACCGACCATACCAGGATTGGGAGATTATAGCTCACCTTGATTCTAGGAAAACCTATCAGTCAAGAATTTTCTTTGGATTGCGACAGTTGATTCGTTTGCGTAAGCATAATCCCGTATTCGCGGACAGAAATAACCTTGTTTTGTATGATGGTCATAACCCACATGTTTTCATCTATGAACGAACTTCAGACAAAAATAAAGGTGTTTTGGTGTTGTGCAACTTCTCTGAATCCCCTCAGTCAATAGCTGAAATTACCCTAGATTCCTATGGTTCAATAGCCAACACAAAAGACTTGATTTCAGGTAGGGCAATAACGTTCGTTGATGGCACGTTGGAACTAAAACCATACCAATTATTTTGGTTGTCCAAGGCCTAACTATACTTCACCTTACGTAAAATCCGTAGTGATTCTTTTAGGGAATGATGCACTTCTTGATTGGTCTTTTTCAAAAGAGTCCGTGCTTTCTCCATTTGCTCCTTAGCTTCTTCAAATCCGTTCAAAAAACAAATAAGATACGTAGCAGGTAAATGTGTAAGACCCTCTTTGTCAGTAGGCTTCAAGGCCATGTTTTTTTCCAGTTTACGCAGTATTGCATTGTTCGTATTGAATATATGGTACAATGTCTTTTTATCATATTTGGGAGGTTCAAAAATCAATTCGCTTTGAATCTGATAGGTGCCATTATCCTCAAAAGTAATGTTCATTTTTTCCAATGGGTAGTAATTTAATTTATTGGCCAGCCCTAAGCGTACATACTCTGTTGTTGTGAAGGTGTCATCATCGTAATCAACCGTCACCTCATCCAAAGTGGAATAAAAAAGTTTTACCTGCTCGTTGATCAGTTCAATATCAACTCTGGAGAAATAGACTTCGTCCTTTACTTTTTTGGCATTACCTGCCCAACAAACCACAAATTGTTCTTTAAAGACCTTGTAGTTGTTTTCAAGATCTTTATGTCTGTTATTCAGAAAATCGATTACCCCATCCAGGGTCAACTCAATATTGTTCCTGGCATGTTGCTCAATTGTTTCTACGGCCTTTGAATTAATGTCCTTCAACTCAATATCATAAGCCTTGGGCAAACTAATACTCCCCTCTCTGAAGAAGACCGAGCCTCCATAATATTTCCAGATATTCTTACGTAGGGCACATACCCTTCCGTTAGATCTAATGGTCACCAAGCCAACAACCCTACCTTCCTCCAAATGTGGAAACGGAATATTCTCATAGGCAATCAAAGGTGGATTATCAAGATAGGCATTGACTAGATTTTGAATCTTGCTGTCATCAAAAAAATCAACTCCAACAATCTTATTGTCCTCATCTTCAACTCCGACTACGATAAAAGAATGGTTTTTGGGATTGCTATTGGCAAGTGCACAAACGTGTTTCAAGAATTTTGCTTTCCCTTCTTTATGACCAATACTTATAAATCGCTTTTTGTCATAAAAGCTATTCTCGTCGTTATGGGCTAGGAGGTTTTTTACCAATAGGCGTTTATTGATCATAGCTCTTTCTTGACTATTGTACTACTGGCTTGCGCCGTTGGCATAACCACTAAATCGGCAATATTAACATGATAAGGTCTGGTTACAACAAATAGAATAATATCTGCAATATCTTCGGGTCTTAAGGCTTGGAAACCCTTATAAACCTTATCGACCCTTTCAGTATCTCCCTTAAAACGCACCTGACTGAATTCAGTCTCCACCAATCCCGGGTTTACAGCCCCAACACGTATGCCATATTCATTAAGATCTATTCGCATGCCTTGATTGATGGCATCAACGGCGTATTTGCTGGCACAATACACATTGCCTTTGGGGTATACTTCCTTACCTGCAATTGAACCAATATTGATGATATGCCCTTGTCTTCTTTCAACCATAATTGTCAGCACTTCTTTTGAAACATAGAGCAATCCTTTTATATTAATATCGATCATGGCATCCCAATCATCTAGACTACCATCCTCAATGGAATCCATGCCGTGCGCATTTCCAGCATTATTGACAAGGATATCGATATTTGAAAATTCGGAAGGCAACGAACTGATTTGATTCGTAACATCTTCCTTGTTTCGAACATCAAAGTTCAAGGTATGTATATTTGTTAGTTCCCCGAGTTCTTTTTTTAAGGTATCCAATCGGCCTTGACGTCTTCCACATAAAATCAAGTTGAATTTGTTTTCAGCGAAAAGCTGTGCTGTAGCACGGCCTATACCGCTGGTTGACCCAGTTATTAAAGCTGTTTTATCCATATTTTTAGTATCTCCTGGTTTTTAAACTTCTTTGACCATATTTCATTTAAAATGTTGTTTTTCCTTATAGAAACTTTATGGTGTTCACCTGTTATATTTAAAAAAAGAAGTTATGTTTGCCGCAGGTGTGTGAAATTAAAAAGAAATCACTTAAAAACTTCATAAAAATAGGGGCTATCGTCATTTTTTAACCAATCGTTAACAGCGATACAGTGAATAAATTTTCAATTTGCACCCCTGATAAGATCAAAACAAACCAATACCAGAAAATGTATTAGAATATATGGAAGAAAATACTACTGTTGATATTAGCGCAGTTAACGAAAAAATCGCCCAAGAAAGCGCTTTTATAGACCTCCTAATGTCAGAAATGAATAAAGTGATCGTTGGCCAAAAACACATGGTCGAAAGATTACTGATTGGTCTTTTGGGACAAGGCCATATTCTGTTGGAAGGTGTTCCTGGACTTGCAAAAACCCTTGCAATTACTACTTTGGCCAAAGCTGTTAAAGGAAGTTTTAGTAGAATACAATTTACACCAGACCTTTTGCCTGCCGATGTTGTAGGTACATTAATTTACAATATAAAGGAAAACGATTTTTCCATCAAGAAAGGTCCCATCTTCGCTAATTTCGTATTGGCGGATGAAATCAACAGGGCTCCAGCGAAAGTGCAATCCGCTCTTTTGGAAGCCATGCAGGAAAAACAAGTAACTATTGGTGACGAAACCTTTATTTTGGATAAACCATTCTTGGTAATGGCTACCCAAAACCCTATTGAGCAAGAGGGGACTTACCCATTGCCTGAAGCCCAGGTTGACCGTTTTATGTTGAAAACGGTTATCGACTATCCTAAGATGAATGAGGAACAACTGATTATGCGCCAGAATCTTTTAGATGCTTTTGATGAAATTAAACCTGTAGTTTCCACCAAACAGATCTTAAGCGCCCAGAAAGCTGTTAGGGAAGTTTACATGGATGAGAAAATTGAAAAATACATTTTGGATATAGTATTCGCAACACGTTATCCTGAAAAATATAACCTAGAAGATTTAAAACCCCTGATTAGCTTTGGAGCCTCACCTCGTGGTAGTATTAATCTAGGTAATGCTGCCAAGTGTTATGCTTTTATTAAACGAAGGGGTTATGTGGTCCCGGAAGATGTAAGAGCTGTAGTACACGATGTGCTTAGGCACAGAATTGGTATTACTTATGAAGCCGAAGCAGAGAATATTACTTCTGAAGAGATCATCAACAAAATTGTTAATGAGATTGAAGTACCTTAAAAGGAGTAGGCAGTTTACAGTAGGCAGTAGTATTGAGCAAAATAAATTAACTGCTACTGCCAACTAATTACTACTAACTGATACGATGGATACCAAAGAATTACTAAAGAAAGTTCGCAAGATCGAGATTAAGACACGCCGTCTTTCCGATCATATTTTTGGAGGGGAATACCATTCTACCTTCAAAGGTCGCGGTATGACATTTAGCGAGGTACGCCAGTATCAATTTGGAGACGATGTTCGTAGTATTGATTGGAATGTAACAGCAAGATATAATGAACCTTACGTAAAGGTCTTTGAAGAGGAACGGGAACTTACCATGATGTTGATGGTAGACGTGAGTGGTTCTGAACTTTTTGGCACGACAAATCAATTCAAAAAAGGGATAATCACTGAAATATCGGCCACCTTGGCTTTTTCTGCTTTGCAGAACAATGACAAAGTCGGGCTTATATTATTTTCTGATGAAGTGGAGCTTTTTATTCCTCCTAAAAAAGGAAAGATCCATGTTCTACGAATAATTCGAGAACTGCTCGAATTTAAACCAAAGAGCAATAAGACCAATATTGCAGAAGCCCTAAAATATCTGATCAATGTGATGAAAAAGAAAGCGATTGTCTTTGTACTCTCTGATTTCATTGCTGGGGATTATGAGCGTACCCTGAAGATTACGGGTAACAAGCATGATGTAACTGGTATTCGGGTTTACGATGAGCGTGAGGAAAGTATTCCGAACTTGGGCATGGTACAAATGCAGGATGCTGAAACCGGCACATTGCAGTTGATCAATACCCAATCAAAAATGGTACGAATGGCATATGGCAAACATCACAAGGAGAGTGTAAAATATTTTCAAGAGACGTTTACCAAATCTGGTTGTGGGGTTCTAAGTTGTAGGGTTGATGAGAGTTATGTAAAAAAGCTATTGGGTTATTTTAAACGAAGAGGATAATGTGGATTAAGAGTTACGAGTTAAGAGTTAGGCGTTATCGTGCAATAATGTTGCATTGCATTGTCCTATGCTCGTTATTCTTTTCATTTTATGGGTTTACCCAAGCTTCACCAAAAGTTTCATCAGAAGTTGATACTACCTTCATAAAGATTGGTGACCAATTGCATTTCAAAGTAATCGTTGAAGTAGATTCAACAGATATGGTCATCTTCCCTGAAGGTCAAACTTTTTCCCCATTAGAGACTGTTGAAGCTTACGCCACTGACACTACAAGAAAAAAGGACAGGATTACCTTGTTGAAGACCTATGCCCTAACCCAATTCGATTCTGGTTCCTATAAGCTACCAGCACAACGAATAGAAATCAATGGAAAAGGTTTTTTTACAGATTCCTTGCGGATCGATGTCGCTACAGTGCCCGTTGATACGCTTGCCCAGAAAATGTACGACATTAAACCCTTGATCCAGGTTAATAAAAGCAATTCAGGATTATGGAAAATACTGCTCCTCATTTTATGCATTTTGGCCGTTATTGCTGGGTTGATATATTGGTTCGTATTCCGTAAGAAGCCTTTGACCGATGAGGAAAAAGAAGCCTTACTGCCCCCTTATGACCGTGCACTCCTGGAATTGAAGAAGTTAGACAATTCAAAATACCTTATACAAGACGAATACAAGCAATACTATTCTGAACTAACGGATATTGTTCGTTCCTATCTTGAGGAGGATGTTAATGTTTCCGCTCTTGAAAGTACAACTGACGAATTGATTACCAAATTGGAGATGATGAAGGATGCGGGAGAACTTGAACTTGACAATGATACTATCAAACAGTTTAAAAGCATTTTACAAACAGCTGATCTAGTAAAGTTTGCCAAATCAAAACCACCGACGACTGTTGCAAAGCAAAATAGAAAAGCCGTTGAGCAAATTGTTGTAAAGACCCATGAGGCAATCCCTGAACCTACCTTGGAAGAGCTAATGGCGCAAGAGGAATATCAAGAAGAATTGGCTCGCAAACAACAACGTAAAAAATGGCTGATTGCAGGGGTATCAGCCCTTGGCATTATATTTATTTCTGTCATAACTTTTGTAAGTTATTATGGTGCGGCCAAGGTATGGGATACCGTTACCGGACACCCAACTAAAAAACTTCTGGATAGCGAATGGGTGGCAAGTTCTTATGGTTATCCACCTATAAATTTAGAAACGCCAGAAGTATTGATCCGCCAAGAAATTAAAATCCCTGCTGACGCCAAAGCCAATATTAAAGAACTACAATCCTTTATATTCAGGGATGACAAAGCACTCTTGACCTTGGCTACGACTTCTACAACCTTTACACAGCCTGCAGAGCCAGAATTTGAAAAGACAATTGAACAACTTTTGCAAAACTTTGAGGATAAGGGCGCCAAAAACATTATTACAAAACAAGATGAGTTCGTAACGGTTACCGGGGTTAAAGGAATAAAAACATTTGGTAGCGGAAAATTCAAAATCCCTGATTCCCAAGAATTGATAAAAGGAAAATATATGATCCTGAGTTTTGGCGGAAAAGGCTTTCAACAACAAATATTATTGACTTGGCAAGACGGTGACGACTATGCGCAGGAAATTATTGATAGAATTTTGACAACGGTTGAAGTAAAAACAGAAGTTTAAATGTTAGAGAATATATCATTTGCCAATCCAGAGTACTTTTGGTTGCTATTATTGCTTCCTCTGGTGATCATATGGTATTTTTTTAAACGTAACGAACAATCAGCTTCGCTTAAAATATCAAGCTTAAAAGGATTTTCTTCAGGCAGTATCCTTCCCAAGTTAAAGCCGCTGCTAGATGTCCTACGCCTTTTGGCGTTGGCCGCTATCATTGTCGCAATGGCGAGACCACAGATTGAGGATATTTCAACTAGAACAAAAACAACCAAGGGTATTGATATTGTAATGGCCATCGATGTTTCGTCGAGTATGCTAGCAAGGGATTTGAAACCCAATCGGCTTTCGGCTTTGAAAGAAGTAGCTGCTGCCTTTATTAGAAAAAGACCCAATGATCGAATAGGACTTGTTGCCTATGCAGGTGAAGCCTTTACTAAAACGCCTATTACCAGTGATAAATCCATCGTATTGAATTCACTTCGTGAAATCACATATGGCCAGTTAAATGATGGTACCGCTATCGGAATGGGATTGGCTACTTCGGTAAACCGCCTAAAGGAAAGCAAGGCTATTAGTAAAATCATAATACTACTGACGGATGGTGTGAATAATTCAGGATTCATTGAGCCACAAACCGCTGCAGATCTCGCAGTGGAATATGGTATAAAATCATACACTATTGGACTTGGTACGAATGGAAATGCCCTTTCACCCATAGCTTATAATGCTGATGGCTCATTTAGATATGGAATGCGTCAAGTTGAGATTGATGAAAAACTACTTCAAGAAATAGCTGATGCCACTGGTGGTAAATATTTTAGAGCGACCGACAATGAAAAATTGGAGGCAATTTATGACGAGATCAATAAGTTGGAAAAGACGGAAATAGAGGAATTCAAATATTACAAATACGAAGAAAAATTTCGTTCATGGGTGTTACTGGCAGGAGCTTTGCTCTTATTGGAATGGCTTTTCCGCAATACCTTGTTCCGAAGTTTTATATAGATTATGATTCAATTAGACGAAAGAATATATTTCTATCTACTGTTCATCATTCCGGTGATAGTAGTGTGGTTCGTACTGCTCCAAATATGGAAAAAACGAACGCAGAAAAAGTTCGCTGATTTGTCTCTGTTCAAAAGATTGACCCCTAATAGATCAAGTTTCAAAGCAACATTAAAATTGATGTTCTTCCTATTGGGAATCACATTTTTGACTTTAGGCTTGGTCAATCCCAAGATTGGCACAAAATTGGAAACCGTTAAACGAGAAGGTGTTGATATTGTTTTTGCGGTGGATGTTTCCAAAAGTATGTTGGCCGAAGACATTGCTCCGAATCGATTGGAAAAAGCGAAACGATTGGTTTCGGAAATTATCAATCAACTTGCAAGTGACCGTATCGGAATCATTGCCTATGCTGGTCAGGCATTCCCACAATTACCGATTACAACAGATTATGGAGCTGCTAAAATGTTCTTGCAGAACATGAATACCGATATGCTCACATCACAAGGAACGGCCATAAATGAGGCTATAGAATTGGCAACGACTTATTACAATGATGAAGATCAGACGAATAGGGTTTTGTTCATAATTTCTGATGGTGAAGACCATTCTGAGGGCACCACAATGAAAGCGGTAGACAAAGCTATCGAAGCCGGTATACAAATCTATACAATCGGAGTGGGTAAAACCAAAGGGGCTCCTATTCCTATTAAAAGGAATGGTATTGTAGAAAGCCTCAAAAAAGATAGACAAGGAGAAGTTGTGATTACCAAGCTCAATGAAGCCGTATTGCTAGATATAGCCAATGAAGGCCATGGGGAATATATTGATGGGACAAATACTGGTGATGCCGTTGAACAAATCAAGGACATTTTGATTCAAATGGATAAGACTGAGTTTGAGGCCAAGCAATTCGCTGAGTATAAAGATCAGTTCCAGTGGTTTTTGGGAGCGGGGCTTTTATTTCTATTTTTGGATGTTTTTATATTGGACAGGAAGACCAAATGGCTCAAAAAATTGAACCTTTTCAATGAAAATAACAGAGAAGCAGCATAATATGAACAAGTATTTACTCTTACTGATATTCGTGGGTTTTGGCTCTTTTGCTCAAGACAAGGAAGAGCTCAAGCAGAAAGAAAAAGCATTAAATGAATCTACCAATCTTACTTGGGAGGGCAATAAATCCTTATCAGAGAATGACTTTGTTTCAGCTGAAGTAGATTATCGCAAGGCTATCTCGAAGAGTAATGATAATAATGCAGCTCCTTATAACCTAGGGAATGCCTATTACAATAAAGAAACCTATAGTGAAGCTTTTGGAAGATTTAAACAGGCGGGGGAATTGGCCAATGAAAAACCTGATAAACACAAAGCATATCACAATATGGGTAATGTGTTCATGAAACAAAAGCAATATGAAAAGGCCGTTGAGGCTTACAAAGAGGCATTGCGGAATAATCCGAAAGATGAGGAAACCCGTTATAACCTGGCTCTAGCAAAGGAATTATTGAAAAAAGAACAGGACGAGCAAGACAAGAACGACGACAATAAGGATAACAAAGACCAGAAAGACAAAAAGAACCAGGATCAAAAGAACGAAGGGGACAACAAGGAAGATAAGGACGAAAGTGACAAGAAAGACGAGGGCGACGAAGGGGATAAAGGCGATGAAAAGAAAGAGGATAATAAAGAAGGTGAAGGCGATAAGAAAGAAGAAGAAAAAAAACAACCTGAAAAAGGAGATAAGCCCCAAGAGCAAAAACAGCAGCCTAGACCTAATCAATTATCAAAACAGCAAATTCAAAATCTGTTAGAGGCAATGCAGAATGAGGAGAAAAAAGTACAAGAGAAAATAGATGCCAAAAAAGTCAAAGGTGCCAAAGTCAAAAATGAAAAGGACTGGTAATTAAAATGAATATAAGATATTTCATATCGTTACTTCCAATGTTGTTCTTAGCATTTATTATGAATGCGCAAGAAGCCATTACTTTTGATATGAAGCTGAGTAAAGAAAAGCTTGGCATCAATGAAAGGTTAAGGGTGGAATTTACCATGAACAAAGATGGCGATGATTTCAACCCGCCAGATTTTACAGGGTTTCGAGTACTAATGGGCCCCTCTCAGGCCATAAGATCATCTTGGGTCAATGGAGTGCGTTCGTATACCAAAACCTATTCGTATACCCTTGCCCCGACTGCTCGAGGCACATTCAATATAAAACAAGCTTCTATTGTAATTGATGGCAAAACCTACAAATCATTGGCTAGAAAGGTCGAAGTTACAGCCGCCGTGGAAAAGCCAAATGACCAAATGACTGTAGATGATTTTGCAGATGACAATTTACATTTAGTGGCAGAAGTTTCAAAAACCGACCCTTATTTAAACGAAGAAATCAGTGTTGTTTACAAACTCTATGTAAGTCCATCTATACGTGTTTCGAATTATCGTCCTTTGGATAATCCCAAATACAATAATTTTTGGAGTCAAGATATTCCTGTGCAGCGATTGAATGCGGAAAATGGAACTTATAAAGGAAAAGCTTACCGCTATGTAATTCTAAAACGGATAATACTTTACCCCCAAAAATCCGGGGAGCTCGATATAGAGCCTCTTTCACTGGATGTGACAGTTGATGTCCCCACAAATAAGCGCGATTTCTTTGGGGGAAGAATCTATACACAGACAAACAAGACGGTTTCTGCAGGAAAACGGACAATAAATGTCAATGTATTACCAACGGCAGGTAAACCGGCAAATTTCGGTGGCGCTGTAGGCGAATTTGATTTTACGGTTTCTACAACAAAAACAAGCCTGAATGCATCAGAATCATTGCAGGCGATAGTAGAAGTAAATGGTAAAGGCAACCTTAAGTTATTTCAGTTGCCAAAACCTGAGTTTCCTGGTTCACTTGAAGTATATGACCCTGAGCACAACGAAAATGTACGAACCACAATGGCAGGAATGCGAGGTAAGGTAAGCGATAGCTATACTATTGTACCCTCGTTTAAGGGCAAATATCCCATGCCTAGTATTGCCTTTAGTTATTTTAATCCTAAGACAGAAAAATACAATACTATCAATTCCGGGGAGATATTAATCAATGTAATCGAAGGCCCATCCAATACTTCGATTACCTCTGGCGGAACAAAATCAAACTCAAAACAAGCAGTGGTTACCACCGGGAATCAATTCAACTTTCTCAAATTAAAACCCAACTTAACAGCAATAAAGACTAACTATTTCTTTGGCTCCAGGTCTTTTTACCTCTGGTGGTTAACACCATTATTTTTGATTCCTATTGCCATAGTGTTCCGTAAAAAACGGGAGGCCATCGCTGACGATGTTGCAGGGAATAAAATAAAAAGAGCCAATAAGCTAGCAAGAAAATATTTGTCAGAAGCCAAAAAGACCCTAGGTAAAAAAGATGCTTTCTATGTTGCTCTGGAAAAGGCCCTGCATAATTACCTAAAGGCCAAGTTAAAAATAGAGACTTCTGAATTCAGCAAGGATAAAATAGCAACTTTATTGAATGCCAAAAAAGTTGATGAAGCAACAAGAGATGGTTTTGTAGGCTTATTGAAGAATTGTGAAATGGCTCGCTATAGCCCGTTTTCAGATGTTCAGATGCAACAGGACTATGATAGGGCCAGTGAAGTAATCTCTTATTTGGACAAACAATTATAGACAATGAAACAGCTACTCTATATCATTGTAATGTTAATCGCTTCCTTTGGGAACGCTCAAAACGAGGCGCTTTTTAATAGAGCAACTGATTCCTATAATAATGGTGATTACCAAAAATCCATAGATTATTATTCTGAGATTTTGGAAAATGGCCAGCATTCCGCTGAACTTTATTTTAATTTAGGAAATGCATATTATAAATTAAATGAGATCGCTCCCAGCATTTACAATTATGAGAAGGCCCTTTTGCTCTCTCCCAATGATTCGGACATAAAGAACAACCTTTCCTATGCCCAAAACATGACTTTGGATGCTATTGAAGTAATGCCAGAAACTGGACTGGCAAAAATCTATAAAACCATTACTGGGGTTATGACTTTTGACCAGTGGAGTTATACAGCTGTTATGTTCATGATTCTTTTTGTATTGCTCTATATAGCTTTCTACTATTTTAAATATGCGACAAAAAAGCGGATAGCCTTTATTGGTAGCATTGTATCGCTTTTCATTTCTGTTATCGCTGCAGTATTTGCATTTGTACAGTACAATGACTTTATAGCTGATCAGCCAGCCATAGTGTACGATAGTGAAGTTCAAATAAAAGCCGAACCCAATAAAAGAAGTGAAGCAATTTTTGTTTTACATGAAGGAACCAAGGTAAATGTTCTTGAAGGATTAAATGAATGGAAAAAAATAAAGATTGTTGATGGCAAAACAGGTTGGGTATCTTCTGAAAGTATTAGACTACTAAAGGATTTTTAATTTTCTTTAACAATATTTTAAAGTAAGTCTCCTATTTTTGCCGAAATTCCAGTTCGGTTTACCATGAAGTCCTTTTTACAAATATTACTTTCTATTTTTCTTGCAATTAACATTGTTGCTCCTTCTGTTATTTCATTGATTGATTTTGATGAAAAAATGGAATTGGTGTTGGAGCACAGTGAGGATGATAACCAAAAAGAAAATAAGGAAGCTGAAAAAGAAAGTAGTGATAAAGACACCTTTTATCATGTTTGGAGTAATTCGCTCTCATCTAAATTAATGGAAAATAATCTCACCGATACTTTTTATCTTCAAGGTTATTATGGCCCTTCGCTGAACATCATTCTCCCTCCTCCAGAGATAAGCTAGTATTTTAAAAAAGTGCAATTAAATATATCATTTGAAATTTAAACACGCACAATTTAATACCTTATAATCTCTTATAAGGATTCTTTCTGTTTACCAATTATAAAACTATAAAAATGATTAATAAAGCATTAGATAAAGCCACTCAGTCCTCTTTGACACCCAAGATTGTCTTGAATGATTTAATTAATGGCAACCAAAGATATACGCAGTCAAATATGGAGGTTAGGAATTACGAAAGTCAGCGAAATGAAACGGTCAATGGACAATTCCCCAAGGCCGTAATACTTTCCTGTATCGACTCCAGAGTACCGATTGAAACAATATTTGATCAAGGGATCGGAGATATATTCGTGGCACGTGTGGCGGGTAATTTTGAAAATATCGATATCTTAGGAAGTTTAGAATATGCTTGTAAGGCTGCAGGAAGCAAACTCGTTTTAGTATTAGGCCATGAATCTTGCGGAGCTGTCAAATCGGCCATTGATGGTGTTGAGCTAGGAAATATTACGTCTATGCTGGGTAATATTTTGCCAGCTGTCAAGAAAACAGCTGAGGAAGTGGATGGTGCAGTCAGCTCTTCAAATACCTCTTTTGTATCCAAAACTGTTGAGAACAATGTTGCACTCACCATAGATCGCATTCGTGAAAAAAGCCCAATTCTAAAGGAAATGGAAGAGCGAGGAGAAATCGAAATTGTTGGAGGTGTTTATCAGCTTTCGTCTGGAAAAGTGATTTTACTTTAAACCAAAACTTATTGTTGGATGAAAAATTTCTTTTCAAATTTTAAAGGTGATCTTCTAGGAGGAATCACTGCAGGGATTGTTGCCCTGCCCTTAGCACTTGCGTTTGGAGTAAGTTCAGGTTTGGGGCCTAGTGCCGGACTATATGGTGCTATTTTCATTAGCTTTTTTGCAGCGCTCTTTGGTGGTACAGATACCCAAATTTCAGGACCAACTGCTCCAATGACAGCTGTAAGTATGGTCGTCATAGCAGGTATTATAGCTATCTACGACGGTAGCGTAGAAAAAGCATTACCTGCAATTCTGACCATTTTTTTACTTGCCGGTCTAATGCAGATTGGATTGGGATTTTTAGGAATTGGGAAGTACATTAGGTATATCCCTTATCCAGTTGTTTCAGGGTTCATGACCGCTATTGGAGTAATAATCCTAATTACGCAAGTACTACCGACCTTGGGATATTATCCTAAAGAAGATGAATCTTGGGTGGAACCATTTATACCACAGGCCGAAGAATTGATATTGGAAAATATTCTTAAGGAAGAAGCTGGCGAAGGAATTCTGGTATTGGAAGATTTTAAAGAAACCATTTCGAGAGCAGATGAAGTAACTGAAAATACAATTTTGGAGGAGGCTAAAACCTTGGCCGCTAAAGATGCATCTGGTGTTTTGGGTGCCATTAAGGTCCTCCCTATTGCCTTAAGGAATATAAATTGGTTAGAACTTGGCCTTGCACTTGCTACCATCTTTATCATTTATGGTTTTAGACGGATTACAACCGTAGTGCCAAGCACTTTAGTGGCATTACTTTTGGTTTCAGGAGTTGCTTATGGTTTTGGGCTTGATTACAGGACGATTGAAAAAATCCCAGAAGGCTTTCCAATGCCTAATCTTGCAATCTTTACCGAATTCCAATTCGGGGCCATCTCGCCATATATTTTTACCGCATTGACCTTGGCACTTTTGGGAGCAATTGACTCATTATTGACCTCAGTTGTTGCCGATAACATGACTAAAACCAAACATAAACCCAACAGGGAATTGATTGGACAAGGAATTGGAAACAGTATAGCCAGTATTTTTGGTGGGATTCCAGGGGCCGGAGCTACCATTAGAACTGTTGTCAATATTAATTCTGGTGGAAAGACAAAGTTGTCGGGAATGTTTGCAGGCATATTATTGTTGATTATACTTCTTGCTATGGGACCCATTGCATCCCAAATCCCAGCAGCGGTCTTGGCCGGCATCTTAATAACTGTTGGTATTGCCGTGATGGATTACAAGGGGCTCAAAGCTATTCCGAACCTTCCAAAAGACATCAAACTAGGTCCTTTTAATCTAAGTTCTGAAGTACTCGTAATGTTGATTGTTTTAGTGCTGTCAACAGTTTGGAACCTTGTTTATTCTGTGGGGATTGGTTTAGTAATCGCCTCATTGATGTTCATGAAAAAATTGGGTGACCTTACCGCGGAAAGATCGGATGTTAAGTCTCTGGATAAGGAAAAAACTTGGGCCGATGAAGTCGATTTTCCTCAAGAACTAAAAGAGAAAGTATTCATAAAGCACATTAAAGGGCCCTTGTTCTTCGGAACTACAAGCGATTTTCAAGCCTTGGCCAATCAAATTCCCAATACGGCATCTTATGTAATCATTAGACTGGATCGCATGCAATATATGGATCAGTCGGGATTATACGCGATGGAGGACGTTTTACAGGAATTGAACAAAAATGATGTTACAGTACTTTTTGTTGATCTATTAAGGCAACCCAGGTATATGATGGAACGAATCGATATTATTCCCGATTTTATACCCGAAGAGCACATTTTTGAGACCTTCAAGGAATGTGCTACTTGGATTAAACAACATGTAAATGGTAATTAATAATCCAAGAATTAGATGTAATAAGACCGTGCTTTCGATAAAGGCACGGTTTTTATTGGTCAGACTTTATGTTAAACTTGCTTTAATGTTTTAAATTTGTCCCTCTTAGTTTAGTACCATGATCGATAAGATAAAGGAACAAATTTCAGAAGTTGAGAATTTCACAGCTGATTCAAAGGAAGCAATCGAAACTTTTCGCATCAAGTATTTAGGTAAAAAAGGCCTACTTAATGCGTTTTTTGCTGAATTTAAAAATGTTCCCAACGACCAGAAGAAAGAGTTTGGTCAGACTATTAATCAGCTAAAACTACTAGCTACTGAAAAGGTTAATCTTCTGAAAGACGCAATTGAAAGCAAATCGGAAGAAACAGGCAAATATGGCGATTTAACTCGGCCAGGAGAGGCCATGGCCCTTGGTTCAAGACATCCTATTTCAATCGTCAAAAACCAGATTATCAATATCTTTTCAAGAATAGGTTTCAATGTTTCAGAAGGACCAGAGATTGAGGACGATTGGCATAATTTTACAGCTTTGAACTTGCCTGAATACCATCCTGCCAGAGATATGCAGGATACCTTCTTTATTCAGACCGATCCTGATATTTTATTGCGTACCCATACCTCTTCGGTTCAAGTACGTTATATGGAAAACAACAAACCGCCCATTCGGACAATTTCGCCTGGCAGGGTATATAGAAATGAGGCTATATCAGCTCGTTCGCACTGTTTTTTCCATCAGGTGGAAGGGTTATATATTGATAAGGATGTTTCTTTTGCTGACTTAAAACAGACCTTACAATTCTTCACCACAGAGCTTTTTGGAAAATCAAAGATCAGGCTGCGCCCTTCCTATTTTCCTTTTACCGAGCCAAGTGCAGAAGTTGATGTTTATTGGGGCTTAGAAACGGAAACAGATTATAAAATGACCAAAGGAACTGGTTGGCTAGAGATAATGGGTTGTGGCATGGTAGATCCCAATGTTCTGGAAAATTGTGGAATCGATTCTGGGGAATATTCAGGATTCGCTTTTGGAATGGGTATTGACCGTATTGCACTTCTGTTGCATCAAATTTCAGACATTCGTTTATTAAGCGAGAACGATGTGCGTTTTTTAGAGCAATTCAAAAGTACCCTTTAAACTGCTCTTTTGAAGAAAGATATTGAAATTCCTATTGTCAAAGACGTTTATATCGCGATGGTATATGAATGGAATGACAAATTCAAAACAAACAAATGGAATGCCTATATTTTAAATGATGGAACTACACCTATAGCAATGGTTTTTGTTGTTTCAAAAGGTTTTCTTGGTGATACAAAGACTGCTACAATGAGGCATAGTATGGAAGTATTAGAGGCGAATTCCTTTCAGAAACTAGAATTTGTTCAAAGAGAGGTCCTTGATTTAACCAATGAGTTTTACGTTACTTATTATTTGAAGGCTAAACTCTATGAAAAGCGGTTTATCTTTAAGAAAGAGTCGGTTTCAGAAGAAAATCTGACTCAAATTCCATTAATGGATAAATTGGGTATTCTTGCCGAATAGCACCTATCGTAGCGGAAAACCTTTAGCGGCCCACCATGGATGCATCTCTATTACCAATCTTCCTGTCTGTACCATAGGATCCAAATTGGCAAGACTATCGGCAATTTCAATTGTTGGGGTATTGTAGATGGTAATTCCTCGAATATCACCATCATCTCCAAAAGGCCCTGATATATCGGCATAGCCTTCATTATACATGCGTCCAAGATGTTCCAGATGCAAAGTTTGTAGACTGTCGGATTCCGCTTTGTTTTGTGAACGATTTGGACCTCTTTTTAGAAATGCAATAAAATATTGTTGCATGAGCATAGTGTCCTTAGTAGTTTCATCGACAAAGTCAAAAGTTTTATACCCTTTGCTTATCAACTCTTCGTTGACTTCCCGCATCGATTTTTCCTTGACCACCTCAACCACTTCAGCATTCTCTTTTTGCTCTGGTTTACAGGAAACAAACAGGGACAATACCATTACCAAGATTATAAATTTCATTTTTTCCATGATTTAAAAGGTTTTTTGCTGAGTAATGAATTGTAATATTTGAGTTGCCCAGTTACTTCCTCGCCGAGCCATGCGGGTTGATCAAAGACATCATATTCATTTTGTAATTCAATTTCCGCTATCACCAATCCTTCATTTTCTCTTAGGAACTCATCTACTTCAAACACAAAGTCACCATTCGGGACTTTATACCTGGTTTTTTCAATTACGGTCTTTTCACATAATTCAAGCAAATCTATGGCCTGTTCAATATCAATCTCTCTTTCCCATTCAAACCGGGAAGTACCGGCAACATTTGATTTACCTTTTACAGTCAAATATGCCTTGTCCTCATTTATTCGTACGCGAACCGTTCTTTTGGGGTGCGTATTTAAAAACCCTTGGACAATTCTTTTTATAGAGGTTGCCTTGTTTTTGTAATCATCGGATCTAATTAAAAATTTACGCTCAATTTCTACCATTGACATTGAAAACCATTTCGTTTTTATAAAATTATATAAATAGATGCTGTCTGGAGAGAATATCTAAAGGAATCGTCTAAAGGACAGGAAGATTGTCTTTGACGCTCTTCCAAAAATGAAGTTCAAAGAGCCTTGAACTCCCTATTATCGCAGCATCTTCCATTAGATTTGATATTTCAAAATCCAAACCTATGTTGTTTTTTTGCAATTCGCGTTTAAATGATGGCAGAAATAGATTACTTGCCTTTGATATGTTCCCTCCCATTACAATGATCTCTGGCTGAAACTTCTCAACAAAAGGAATCATAAAATCTGCCATATTTGATCCAAACTCATCGAAAACAGTTCTTGAATGAATGTTGTTGGCTGTGGCGATTTCCTTAACTCCCTTCATCAATTCTGAAGATAGTTGATGATACCTATCGATGCACCAACGCGTTGAAAAATAATCATCGCTTATTCCAGCTTTATATGGTTTGTCCCACAAACATCCACCTTCAGGAACTTCCTTCGTATTTACCTGAGGTATGCCATTCTTAATAAAGGCAGAACCAAAACCTGTGCCTAAGGTAACGACGATTATCCTTTTGCATTCTTTTGCCTTGCCCTGTGTGGAAACTCCAACACCAAAAGAGGTGGCATCATTAAGAAACCTTAAATTGACTTCATTGCTATTAATATGTTTCGGTAGTTCTTCAGGGATAGAGACCTTGTAAAGATTTTCATATTTGTCATTATCACCTTTGAACATAGCAACGCCAGTTACATAATTAAAGGGTCCAGGAATCGCAATCCCGATATTCGCTGTCTTTTGCATCGAAACACTTTCAATGGTACGGTTAATGGCCATACTCCAGTTTTCGAGAACAGTGTCTTTTGATTCCTTATTGTTTACTTTGACCGAAAATGTTGTCTTGGGTAAGATTTCAAAGGTTTTTAAATTTACTGCCGCACTAACAATATGGCTTCCACCTACATCTACGCCAATGGCTGTTTCATTTCTCATTTAATTTTGATTTAGAATTCTCTTTTGATCTCAATATCATATGTAAAATAATCAGTGTGGTAGTAAACAATATTGTATTCCACTGGCCTATCTCCAGGATCACAAACTAACCGATCCCTTTTCAATATTGGCATATTCAATGGCAGTTCAAGAATTGAACTTAGTTCTTTATTAGCCTTAATTGCACTTATCCTTTCCTTTGAAGTTGCTACAATCGTATCATGGGTATTCTCAAGAAGTTCATAAAGTGGGGTTGTAAAATCTTCGTCTCCTGTTATCCCCACTCTTGGATGAAAATAGGATACTGAATACAAATACTTCGCTTCTTTTGACCCTCTGATTTTTTCCAATCGCCATAGTTCTTTGGATTTGGAAACAGCTAACGCATCATAAACTTCTTTAGGAGCAGCTACCAAGGAAATACTGACTAAATAGTTGACCACTTTAATTCCTTGTTTCCGCATTTCCTTGGTGAAACTAATCCAATGGTCAAGTCTTGTTGCTATTTTTTTGTTGACCACTTTTGTACCCACACCTTTTTTTCGTTCTATCAGGTGTTCGTTTACCAAAGTATTTACCGCCTGGCGTACTGTATTTCTGGAAACTCCCAACTTTTTTGCAAGCGTAACCTCTTTGGGTAAAAAGCTATTCCCATTTCTGTATTCATCCTCCTTAATTAATGTCCTTAGATAGGCTTCAATCTGTGAATGCAAAGGAATAGGGCTCTTATTGTTTAATTTAAAATCCATTGGAAAGATTAATTATTTTGGGAGTTTGCCCAATCCTCCAATTGGAGGATCGCTGTATAAAGAACTCCTGCAGAACCTCTAAAAGTACCTGACCCCTCCGGTTTGTTATCCACAGTATACCATTCGTAAAATCCATCATTCTTAACCACTCTATCGGTCATAGGTAACAATTGATCATATGCCTCTTGAATAATCCCGTTCTTCACCAATTGTTGAATCATACGTCCTCCGAACCAAGTCCAATCCCCACCATTTTGGTACCCGTAAGAATACATTCCTTTGTTTTCAAATGCCCAATCGGGGTAAGGCGGATACATGGTCAATCCAATAGAACCCGCTCCTGAAGCTTTTACGTTCTTTATCATCTTGTCCAGTGAGATCTTTATTTGTTCTTTGGTCAAAAGCCCGGCCTCAATGGCAACAGAGGTTCCACCATGATAATATATTTCATTCTCATTAAAATCGTCAGGATAAGGTGATTTATCAAGGTATACATGAGGAATGAATTTTTGGTTTTCCCCATCCCATAAATATTTCATTGTATTCTGAGTAATATCATCTCGAACTTTCTGCCATTCGCCTTTCGTTTCCGGAATCAATTCAATCATATTGTCCAAGGCAATGAGCATCATGGCGTTGTCATAAATATCAACACAATAATGGGTGTCTTCGGTAATATAAACTCCCCAGGGGTGTGTATGCTGTACATCTCCCCAATCCGCAGTGGTAGCACCGTAAATCAATCCAAATTTATCTGACCATCTTTTATCCAATAAAAACTGCATTGATTTCTCCAAACGTTCTGCTACAGTGGCATCACCTACTTTCACCTCTAAAAACCTTTTATTTCCCGTTTTCATAATGTATTTGTATACGGCCTGGACTAGTGAACTTTCATGATCGGTCTCAACTGTATTCTTATGGCCACAATAATCAGGTTCTAAATCAGAATAAATGTATTCGTAACCTCCTTCAACAATTTCTGCCTTTTCTTTTGGGATAAATCCATCTATTATATTTCCATCTTCTCCCTGAAGTCTAAAAAAGACCAATAAATTTTCTTCTAGATCCTTGGCATCAAAGACTTCCGCTGAGAGTTCAATAAACGTATTATAATCCCGAATCCATACCTCTCCGTAACCATCCCCAGCATTAAATCCAGTTTTTACTACCGCTAAAGCTCTGTTTTTTACTTCATCAAATTGTTCATTGGCAAGGATTTTTTCGACTAATTCCCTGTCTTCTTTTTGTGTGGTACATCCCAATAGTAGGAGTCCATATACGAGAATTGCTATTTTTTTCATCATATGTTATTTTTCATTGGACATTGAGGGAGGCAGGGCTTCTGTGCCCCATTCCATATTGGGTTCAGGACCCAATTCAAAAACAAACGTACCTCCCTGCATTAGTTCGTTACGATACATCCAGTTTTTAGTAATCGGTTTTCCATTTAAAGTAAGGGATTGTATATATAAATTATCCGGATGCTGGTTGTTGGTTTCAAGCACCAGTTCCCTACCTTGATAGTAAGTATCATCGAGTTGAATGGTTATCCTTTCAAACAATGGACTCCCAAATTGGAATGAAGGGTTTGCAGAGGTATGCCCCTGCACATCAAAAAGACCTAAAGATGCCATTACGAACCAAGCTCCAAGCTGTCCTTGATCCTCATCCTGCCCTATCCCATATCCATGCAATGGTTCTGTACCATAAAACTCGTTACAAATGGTGCGCACCCATTTTTGGGTAAGCCATGGCTTGCCTGAATAGTTGAACAACCATGGATTATGCAAACACGGTTGATTACCATGGTTATACAATTTTTCTACTCCCGAAAAACTGTGTATTTCTTCCGATCCACCACCGAACATGCTTTTCTGTGCGTTGTTGAACATGGTTTCCAAGCGCTCATTGAACATGGGTTTCCCAATTAAGTCAATTAGACCGGCAGGATCATGGGGTACATACCATGTGTATTGGTATGCATTACCTTCCTGAAAACCATCCCAACCCTTCATTGGGTCAAAATCCTTGATAAAAGACCCGTCTTCGAGTTTCGGTCTTATGAATTTAGTCTCTGAATCAAAAAGATTTCTGTAATAGTCTGCCTGCTTCATCAACCTTTCATAACTGGATTTGTCATTTCTGTTTTTAGCCATTTGTGCAACGGCGTAAGAGCTAAAACTATATTCCAAGGTATGCGAAGCGCCAAAATTGAAAACCCATCCGTTTGAGATTATGGTGTCCTTATATGGGATATACCTATCCTTCACAAAATAACTTAAGTCATATTTACCGTTCCCTAAGTTGCGACCATTGTATTCCAGTTCATTCTTTAATGCAGCCTCATATCCTGTTTCCACATCAAAATCGCGAATCCCAACATTGTAAGCCGACGCCAATAAAAGTCCCTGAAAATTCGTTTGAACACCATTGGTGAAGACACCATTTGCCGCCCCATCATGCAGCCAGCCGGTATCTTTATAGAAATCGATATTCGATTGTATGTAGTCACTAAAATAATCCGGGTAGGCCAATGCCCAAACTTGGCTCAAATTCCAAAATCCTCCCCAAATACCGTCAGTATTGTAATGATTGTATTTTGGGTTACCTTTTTTATTTAATGCGGTGTGTCCTATTTTTCCATCGGATAAAGGATAATCCCCATTCACATCATTTGAAAGTCCACGGCCCAACAAGGCATGATACAAACCGGTATAGAACTTTACCCTGTTTTCCTTTTTACCTCCCTCCACTAAGATTTTATTGAGCTTCTTGTTCCAAATTTCCTTGGACTCCTTTTTCACCGAATCAAAGGTCTTTCCATTGGTTTCAGTTTTTAAATTTAAACGTGCATTGGCAATGGAGGTATGACTTAATCCTGTCTGAATTTCCAGTACGGTATCTTTCTCCATGTCAAATGTCAAGTATAACCCATTATCGGTTCCTGTGGTTTCAGATTCCCCTTCCTTCATAATTTCATCAATAAAACTTCCAGTTCCTAATGGTTCTTTACTGAGTTTTGCCACGAAATACATTTTGACCATTTTACCAGGGTCACAAAACTTTGCATATTCGGGATTGGTCTCAATATAACCTTCTATTTCAGTTTCATTGACCATTTTAGCCTGTGCCATAATCACATCACTACTTTCACCCTGTTTATGACCTATGTCTATCACTAAATGTGCTTCATTCGTTTTAGGGAAAGTGTATCGGTGATAGCCCACTCTTTCTGTTGAAGTCAGTTCTGCCTTTACATTATAATCATTTAAGCTCACTGAATAGTATCCTGGTTCAGCTTCTTCTTCGGCTTTATCAAATCGGGATCGATAACCACTATCGGGATCTTCCAAAGTGCCGGGTACTGTTTTTAATGGTCCAACAGTAGGCATAAAGATCAAACCACCAATTTGAAACTCGTGAAAATGACCAAATCCCTCAATGGAAGTATGCCTGTCGTCGTATCCCGTAGGTCCCCATCCACCTAGACTGTTATAGGCATTAGTGTGCGGTGCCAATTTTGCCATTCCGAATGGTCGTGCTGCAGGGGTGTAAAAGAACCATCGCCCATGTACCGAACCTATTTGGGGATCTACATATTGGGTTAGATTATTCAGAGGTTGTTGAGCTTCTTTATCATTGGTACAGCCCAGAAAAACCAAACCGATAAGACCTATTGTCACCAATTTGGGTAAAATGTTCTTTTTTAACATGGTTAATTTTTTATGGTTTAATGTAACGTACTTCTTCCTTAACAAATGATACAATAACCTTTGCTTTTTCCATCCCTTTATTGATCAATGAATAATTATTTGTAGCTGCAGGGATTGCAAACGTCTCGGCAAAATGAAAGGTCTGATTTTCGAAACCTTTGATTTGCAATTGTAATGCTTCACCCTCGACCAACATCAACACATGGCATTGATTGTTGGTATCTATGCTTATTTCATTCTGGAAATCATATCGATAAACATCGTAAAAATGATCTTGATGAGTTGGTAAATGAATCTTTTCCCAGTCCTCTCCTGAATCCTCAAGCCTTGGTTTTGAAATGAGGGTATCTTGAACCTTTTGGCCTTGTCTATCAAAATTCAGGTTTTCAAAGGCCCTATCAATATTCAATGGTCTTGGGTTGCCGTCAAGATCCAATCGTTGCCAATCGTACATTTTAAAGGTAAAAATGTATGGCGTTGCGCTGATTTCAAGCACTAAATTGTTAATACCGGAACAATGTATCGTTCCATGTGGAATTAGAAAAAGGTCGTGTTTTTTCGCGGGATGTTTTTGAACATATTTTTCTACATCCAAAATTTCCTTGGTTTCAAAACTTTGGTTTAGGGTCTTTTTAAATTCAGTAGGGTCTATGCCCTCCTGAAAACCAAGGTAAACTTCTGCGTCTTCACCAGCATCCAATATATAATAGGTTTCATCCTGGGTAAAATTTTCCCCGAACTCTTTCTTAATATAATTCGGCTTTGGATGACATTGTACCGAAAGGTTGCCTCCCTTGAAGGTGTCCAAAAAATCGAATCGAATAGGAAATTCATCACCGAACCTCTTAGCAGCTTTACCCAAAACGTTATCTTTTTCCTGAAACATCAACATATCAAAAGATACTTCCAACAATTTGCCATCACTTTCAAATAAAAGCCCGTTTTCAGGAACGATCATTTCAAAAGACCAAGCATAGTTAGGAACTTCTTGATTTAAGTCTCTAAATCTTTCTTTCATCCATTGCCCACCCCAAACACCAGGTTCAAACCATGGTCTTACCCTAAAAGCACTTTTGGACATTTTATTTAATCCGTTCCTTAAACTTTTACCACTCATCCAGACGGGATTTGCCGTTCTTTGCTGGTCTACTATTATTGAAATCTTAGGCAGTAAATTCTTTTTTGCCATGTTTAATACTGGCCAATCCACAAAGTAAAAATGTTTGTACATCTGCTTATGGTCTTTAGGTGTACTTAAGCCGAGATTGGTCACAGCATTGGCCCTCATACGGAATTGAAGTTCATTTTTTGGTAGATCAACATATACCAATATGCCTTCAATATTAGACTCACTTGCTCCTGTACCATAAACAATATTAATGTCAGCAGTGGCATCCAAAACCAAATTGGCAATCTTTTCAATATCAAAGAATTCTGAGAGTTCCATGTCCGCTCTATGACCAAATATCGGGTCATCCCCTCCTAAATAAGGTTCTACCAAGGCCTTGATTTCATCCTCAGGTTTCATAAAATCCGCTATATTGATAAAGCAAGGGTTTATTCCTAAATATTGAAACTCGGATTGTAGAGAATTACAAACCTCATCCCAATCAACACCAATATATCCATCTAATATCACAGTTGTTTCCTTACTGATTTCTTTAGCCAGGGTAGCAAACCCTACTCTGATAGCACTCTTTTCAATAGGGAATGCTGGATAGATATCGTACGATGCAACATCGGGATCATTCTTCAGAACAGGAATCAAATATTGGGAAGTTTTTCTTCGCATTATATTGTACAAAAAGAAAGTAGCACTAAGTTACGAATTAATATGTTCATATGTTTAAACATATTAAACAAAACTCCTCAATTGACCTTAGTTTCCTTTTAATGATTTCTTGCTATACTATAAATGATATCAGATGGTATTGTAACTTGCCTATATTCGTTATTCGCCAACCAAACCATGGTCTTGGCAATGTCTTTGGGATGAATGGATTTGTACTTTTTCAAGGGTCCTGCCATAACCAAGCTTGCCACTTTCATCAATTGCTTGAAAATCAATTCCCCAATTCTTTTTTCCTCCCGTTTACCACCGATCAAGGAAGGTTGTAAAATGTGGGTTTTAGGTATTTTAAGCTGTACTACAGCATCTTCCATTTCACCTTTTGTTCGGTTATAGAAAATCTTGCTTTTTGAATTGGCACCTAGTGCGGATATTATCACAATGGTATCGATTCCATTTTCCTTACAAAGTTCAGCAGCTTTTACAGGTATTCCAAAATCGATCTTTTTATATAATTCCTTATCGCGGGTTTTTGCTTTCGTGGTCCCTATACAACAAAATACCTCATCCGCTTTAAAATCATTTTTAAACGTATCCAAACGAACAACATCACCAAGATATTCTTCAATTTTGGGATGTACAATTCCTGAACTTGACCTAGAAAAGAGCTTAATCTTCCCATAGCGATCATCCTTCAATAAAAGTTGTAATAACAAGTTACCAGTGAGTCCGGTGGCTCCTAATACGATTGCAGATTTCAATTGGGTGTTCATAAATCTAAGATATAACTTAAATTTGTTTATGCCCGATAAATCCTCTTTGCGAAAAATTATCCATATTGATATGGATGCTTTCTACGCCTCTGTAGAAGAGCTTGATAATCCTGAATTGAGAGGTAAGCCTTTAGCTGTAGGTGGTAATGAAATAAGGGGGGTTGTTTCGGCTGCGAATTATGAGGCTCGCAAGTATGGAGTCCGTAGTGCAATGAGTGGCTATTTGGCCAAGAAAAACTGTCCTCACCTTACTTTTGTAAAACCAAGATTTGCCCGTTACAAAGAGATTTCCCAAGAAATACGCCATATATTTTATGAATATACTGACTTGGTCGAACCTCTTTCATTGGACGAAGCATATTTAGATGTCACAATCAACAAAAAAGGCAATCCATCTGCTACTCTGATAGCCAAGGAAATTCGGCAGCGCATTTTAAAAGAAGTCGGACTAGAGGCCTCTGCCGGAATTTCGATAAATAAATTCGTCGCAAAAGTGGCAAGTGACTTCAATAAGCCCAACGGTCAAAAAACAGTTAATCCCGAGGAAGTATTACAATTTCTGGAGGATTTGGAGATTCGAAAGTTTTATGGAGTTGGTAAGGTAACTGCTGAAAAAATGTACAAACTTGGGATTTTTACTGGTAAAGAGCTCAAAGCAAAATCAATAGACTTTCTAGAAGAGCACTTTGGCAAAAGTGGTGGGCATTATTTTAAGGTTGTCAGGGGTATTCATAATAGTGCTGTAAAACCACACCGAACCCCTAAATCTGTAGGCGCTGAACGCACCTTTAGTGAAAATCTGAGCAGTGAAGTATTTATGTTGGAACGTCTGGAACAAATCGCCACTGAACTTGAAAGACGATTGAAAAAATCAAAATTAGCAGGCAAAACCATTACCTTAAAGATTAAATACAGCGATTTTACATTACAGACACGTAGTAAGACCTTGCCGTATTTTGTGGCGGACAAATCACTTATTCTTGAAATTGCACAAGAGTTGCTTTATCAGGAAAAAATGGAAAATTCAGTACGATTATTAGGAATTTCCTTGGCAAATCTAAATACCAAAAAAAAGAAAACCGAGCCTAAAGAAGACTCGGTTTCTATTCAATTAAAATTTGATTTATAGCGGATCGATCAAAAACTACAGGTCTCAATCTCCGTAACTCGTAATGTATTTACCATTCCTTTAGCCTTAATGGGCATGGCTGCCAAACTGATCAACATATCACCTATATCCAAAAAACCTTTTTTACAGGCTATGCTGTTTACATCTTCGATGGTTTCATCAGTTGATACGAACTTGTCATAGTAGAATGCTTTTACACCCCAAAGCAGATTCAATTGGGTCAATATTCTTCGGTTAGATGTAAATACCAAGATATGTGCACTTGGTCTCCAAGCCGATATTTGAAATGCAGTATAACCACTATTTGTCAAGGTTGATATTGCTTTTGCCTTAATCTCATTGGCCATAGTTGCCGCGTGGTAGCAAACTGATTTGGTTATATATCTATTGGTTCTAATGTGAGGTGGTTCTTGAGGTACTCTAATCAAGTCTGAATTCTCAACACTTTCAAGAATACTTGACATTTTTTCAATCACCTGAACGGGATAATTCCCCACCGATGTTTCGCCCGAAAGCATAACGGCATCTGCCCCATCCATAACCGAGTTTGCAACATCATTTACTTCGGCCCTCGTAGGTGTAAGACTCGTAATCATAGTCTCCATCATTTGGGTTGCAATAATAACCGGTATTCTTGCTTTCTTTGCGCGCAAAACCAATTTCTTCTGAATCAATGGGACTTCCTGCGCTGGTATTTCAACCCCCAAATCTCCACGTGCGACCATTAGTCCGTCACAATAAGAAACAATCTTATCTATATTGTCAACTGCCTCAGGTTTTTCAATTTTGGCTATAATTGGAATCTTATGCTCGCCATGTTCCTTGATTATGTTTTGTAGATCTATGATATCCTGGCTATATCTTACGAATGACAATGCTATCCAATCCACATGTAATGAAATGGCAAAAATAGCATCTTGGATATCTTTCTCTGTAAGGGCAGGCAACGAAATGTTAGTATTGGGCAAATTGACCCCTTTTTTTGATTTAAGCGGTCCTCCTTGAATGACTTTAGCCTTTACTTGATCTTTTTTATTGGTCGATACAACCTCAAACATCAGTTTACCATCATCCAGCAAGATTTGTTCCCCGGGTTTTACATCCTTTGGAAATGCACCATAGTTCATATAAACCCTTTCAGAATTTCCTTCGAAAGGCTCTCCCGTTACAAAGGTGATTTCATCTCCTGGAGCAACGACTACTTCGCCAGCCATTACTCCTACCCTTAATTTGGGACCTTGTAAATCGCCCAAAATGGCAATATTGGTCTCCAATTCATCATTGACTTCACGAATCATTTTTACACGCTCCCTAACATCTTCATAATCTGCATGTGAGAAATTAATTCTAAATACATCTACACCAGCCTTTATCATATCTATAATTACTTCCCTTTTGCTTGTAGCAGGACCTAAGGTTGCAACTATTTTCGTCTTCTTTTTATTTGGCATCACTTAAAAAATTAAGTTGTTTTTTGATTTTAGTTTATCAGTATCAACACTGTATGCCGTGACCATTTTCGGTATAGCTATCAATTTTTTCAAAAGCATCTCCTCATCTAGGTCATCATCATGTTCAATTTTCACAAAGTAATCAACTTCCTTATATTCTGACACCAGATGATGCTTCGCAAATGAAGGCTCATCCTGAAAAAGACCTTCTCTTACCATACTCTCTTTCTTGGTGCTTTCGTTCGTAATCAAAATCCAATAGCGATCATTTAGGTCATCTTGCCACTCAAAAAATGGAAATGACATATTTTCCGATAATTCCAAATCCTTGGATGATCTTTTAAAAATAGACTTGATACCCTGATTTATGGCATAAACAACGGCAAAATCTTCCATACTACTATGTAATGCAATAAGGGTAAAAGAATCTTCAAAAAGATCATCGCTAATTTTGTGTACTGCTGCCATATACGGACAAAAACGTAAATATAGGGTTATTAAAGAATACTGCCTAAGCTACCAAAGTCTAAAGGAATTTTTACACAAACTATAACGTTTTAGTAGCGATTTCTATAAGATTCATGCTCTGCTTATCTTATCCTGCAATGCGAAATAGGCTCGTTTCGATGCCCTTTCCTCTGCCTTTTTTTTTGAGGTTGCCCTTGCTTTTGCAACCACAATATCGCTAATTGATAATTTTACTGCAAAGTGCTTGAGCACATCATTTCCAGTGTCTTCGTACACATTGTAATTGAAAGTCTTTTTTTGTTTTTGGCACCATTCAATGACCAAACTTTTATAACTGATAACCTTCCCTTCCAATTGCTCTATATCAACGTAGGGCACAATTACCCTTTCATGAATGAATTTTTCACAATACTTGTACCCCCGATCTAAATAAATGGCACCCACCAATGCTTCAAAAACGTTCCCATGGATATTATCCCCAAAATGGGTTTTGGGAATTCTGCTTTCAACAAACTTTATCAGATTTAAATCTTTACCCAATTCATTTAAATGTTCCCTACTTACTATTTTAGATCGCATTTTGGTGAGATACCCTTCATCACCTTCGGGCACCTCGGTGTAAAGATATCTAGAAATAATTGTCCCCAACATGGCATCCCCTAAAAATTCAAGACGCTCATAATTCATAGGATTACCTTTCCTGTCTTTTTTATTTGCCGACCTATGAAGAAAGGCCTTCTTGAAAATCTTCAAATTCTTGGGTTTAAATCCAAGAATATTAGTTATCCCCAAAAAAAAATCCCCATCCTGTCTGGAATGGGAATTAAATATATTTGATGGGAAATTCATCGTTTAATTAGCTGATTTTCTTGAATACTACACAGGCATTATGTCCTCCGAACCCAAAGGTATTACTCATTGCAACATTAACCTCTCTTTTTTGAGCTTTATTTAATGTTAAATTTAGCTTTGGATCAATATTCTCATCAACTGTGGTGTGGTTTATCGTAGGTGGTACAATACCATGCTCCATGGATAAAATAGATGCAATTGCCTCAATTGCCCCAGCAGCACCCAATAAATGCCCGGTCATTGATTTTGTTGAATTTATGTTGATGTTTGGAGCATGATCCCCGAACACCTGGCTAATCGCCTTCAACTCAGCAACATCACCAAGCGGTGTTGAAGTGCCATGCGTATTAATCGCATCTACTTCTTCAATCCCAAGACCGGCATCCTTCAGGCAATTTTCCATTACCTTAACTACGCCTATACCATCTGGATGTGGTGCTGTCATATGGTATGCATCACTTGAAAGTCCGCCACCCAAAACTTCTGCATAGATTTTCGCACCTCTAGCCTTGGCATGTTCATATTCTTCCAAGATCAAAGCACCCGCCCCTTCGCCAAGAACAAAGCCATCTCTGGTTGCATCAAAGGGTCTTGATGCAGTTTCAGGACTATCATTTCTTTTTGAAAGTGCATGCATTGCGCCAAATCCTCCCATACCTGCTATTGTTACAGCTGCCTCACTTCCGCCAGTAACGATAATATCACAATGGCCCAAACGAATATAGTTAAGGGCATCGATCATCGCATTTGCAGAAGAAGCACAGGCAGAAACCGTGGTATAATTTGGCCCCATAAAACCATGTTTTATGGAGATATTACCAGGTGCAATATCCGCTATCATTTTAGGTATAAAAAAAGGATTGAATCTAGGTGTACCGTCTCCTTCCGCGAAGTTCATCACTTCGTTTTGGAAAGTTTCCAAACCACCAATCCCAGCTCCCCAAATAACACCTACACGGAATTTATCGACTGCTTCTAAATCCAATTTGGAATCAAGTATGGCCTCGTCTGAAGAAACCAATGCGTATTGGGCAAAACGGTCTAATTTACGGGCTTCCTTTCTATCAAAATAATCTGCGACATTAAAGTCCTTTAGTTCGCAGGCAAATTTGGTTTTGAACTTTTCCGTGTCATAATACGTGATAGGAGCAGAACCACTTTTGCCATGGACCAGTCCATCCCAATATTCGTCAATATTGTTACCAATTGGTGTCAACGCACCCAATCCTGTAACCACTACTCGCTTTAATTGCATTGAACCAATTTAATATTAATAAGCCTAGTGAAATTAAATAAAAATATCCATGCAGCATGTTTACCGCATGGATATTTTATTAACGTATTCAAGAAATCATATGATTACTTCGCTTCTTCTATATAGCTTATGGCTTGGCCAACTGTTGCGATATTTTCAGCTTGATCATCAGGGATTTGAATATCGAATTCCTTTTCGAATTCCATAATCAACTCAACAGTATCCAATGAATCTGCCCCTAAATCGTTAGTAAAGCTAGCTTCTGCTACCACTTCGTTTTCATCAACCCCTAACTTATCAACGATGATAGCCTTTACTCTTGATGCAATGTCTGACATAATAATATTGTTTTTAAAAATTTAAATTGTTGGCAAAAATAAAAAACTTTGGTTTAATAACACCATTTGTCGTTAAAATGTCGAGTAATTTAAGAAATTTAATCACAGGAGTGTTAATTTAGCCCAAAATAATTCTTCTTCGGTAACGCTTGTCTTTTAAATGAAAAAAATTGTTCTTTTAGCCTCTGGTTCTGGATCTAATGTTGAAAACATAGTACAGTATTTTCAAGACAAGCCAAACGTTACTATAGCCATTGTGTTAACTAACAAAAGGGATGCCAAAGTTTTGAACCGATGTAATAGATTGAATATCAGTTCTTTGTGTTTCAACAAGATAGCATTTCAACAAACAGATTGCATTCTTGACATTCTAAGATGCACTGATCCAGATCTAATTATACTTGCCGGATTTTTGTGGAAAATCCCTGAGAAAATCATTAGAGCCTTCCCGAATAAAATCATTAATATTCACCCAGCTCTTTTACCCAAATATGGGGGCAAAGGAATGTACGGGAGTAACGTTCATAAAGCTGTAAAGGAAAATGATGAAACCGAAACTGGTATAACCATTCATTATGTTAACGAGAATTATGATGAAGGTGCAATCATCCATCAAGCCAAAACCAAAATACTCCCTGATGACAATATCGATGATATTGCATCCAAAGTACACGTACTGGAATATGAGTATTTCCCTATAATAATTGAGCAATTGTTATTATCCCAATAATGGCAAAAAAGGCAAAATTTTATGTGGTTTGGAAAGGCAAAAGGCCCGGTGTATATACTACTTGGGAAGATTGTAAAGCGGCGATATCTGGTTATAAAGGCGCACAATACAAATCGTTTGCTACTTTCGAGTTGGCCAAGAAAGCCTATAATTCCAACTATGAGGAATACAAAGGCAAAAAGAATGCCGCTCCCAGTTTAACCCCTGAGCAATTACTGATGCTTGGTGAGCCAAACCTGCATTCAATTGCAGTTGATGCCGCTTCTAGTGGCAATCCCGGTATTATGGAATATCAAGGGGTTGATACAAAAACGAGAAAAAAACTATTCAAACAAGGTCCTTTTCCAGAAGGAACCAATAATATTGGCGAGTTTTTGGCCATAGTACATGGCCTTGCATTTTTAAAACAACACAAAAGTAATCGTATAATTTATTCAGATTCTAGAACGGCTATGAGCTGGGTGCGCAAAAAGACCTGCAATACCAAATTAGTCGAAACCAGTAAGAATAAAGAGTTGTTTGACTTAATTCGTCGTGCCGTTACATGGTTGAAAAACAATTCGTACAATACACCGATAGTAAAATGGGAAACCAAAGCTTGGGGAGAAATTCCTGCTGATTTTGGGAGAAAATAATACAGTTAACGATTTTTTGGAAGAAGAAAAGTCAAGCTATGGATTTTAGTATATCATTAATGTATATTTGCAGCAAAATTCTGATTTAATGGGTAAATTACTGATTGTAGGTACAGTCGCATTTGATGCTATTGAAACACCTTTTGGCAAGACTGATAAAATTCTAGGGGGGGCAGCAACATTTATTGGCCTTGCAGCTTCTCAATTTAAGGTGCAGTCAGCCATTGTTTCTGTTGTGGGTGATGATTTCCCCCAAGAATATATTGATCTACTTATAGATAAAAATATAGATACCTCATCTCTTGAAGTGGTTGAAGGCGGAAAGACCTTTTTCTGGAAGGGCAAATACCACAATGACTTAAATTCAAGGGATACCTTGGTGACGGAATTGAATACGCTTGCCGATTTTAATCCTGTAGTACCCACTAATTTCCAGGATGCAGATGTGGTCATGTTGGGAAACTTACATCCGGGCATCCAAATGAGCGTTATCAATCAAATGAAAAGAAGACCAAATTTGATCATTCTAGACACCATGAATTTTTGGATGAACAATACGTTAGACGAATTGACCCAGGTTATCAAGCATACAGATATCCTTACAATTAATGATGAAGAGGCCAGGCAATTGACAAATGAATATTCTTTGGTAAAAGCCGCAGAGCAAATCCATAAAATGGGCCCTAAATATGTGGTAATCAAAAAAGGGGAACATGGTGCTCTATTATTCAATGAAGAGGATGTATTCTTTGCACCCGCATTACCATTAGAAGAGGTTTTTGACCCTACTGGTGCTGGAGATACATTTGCCGGTGGTTTTGCCGGGTATTTATCAGCAACGGGAAACACATCGTTTAACAATATAAAAAATGCAGTAATACATGGTTCTAACTTAGCGTCATTTTGTGTTGAACGTTTTGGAACCGAAAGGATGATCAACTTGAACAAGGATGAAGTAAATAAAAGATTGCATCAATTTAAGGCCTTGACCCAGTTTGACATTGAATTACAGTAATGATACGCCCTGACTAAAAAACCAGGGCTTTTTTAATACATTTAATCAATGAGCGACGCGATTAAACATGAATGTGGAATTTCAGTGATACGTTTACTTAAACCGCTGGATTTTTATAAGAAGAAATACGGCACAGCATTTTATGGGGTGAACAAAATGTACCTTATGATGGAAAAGCAGCACAATCGTGGTCAGGATGGTGCGGGTTTCGCAAGTATCAAATTAGATATGAACCCTGGAGAACGTTATATGAGCAGGGTGCGCTCAGTACAGAAGCAACCCATACAGGATATTTTTGACCAAATCAATGAACGCATCAATACCGCCTTTGTTGAACATCCGGAATATAAAGATAATGTTGCTGCCCAGAAAAAAAACATTCCTTATATAGGTGAAGTTCTTTTAGGCCATGTTCGTTATGGAACTTTCGGGAAGAACAGTATAGAAAATGTACACCCTTTTTTAAGACAAAATAATTGGATGCACCGTAACTTGATCGTTGCGGGTAACTTTAATATGACCAATGTACTAGAGCTTTTTGATAATCTAGTGCAACTAGGACAGCACCCTAAAGAAATGGCAGACACGGTCACCGTTATGGAAAAGATCGGTCATTTTTTAGATGATGCTGTAGCTAAATTATATAAACAAATTAAAAGGGAGGGTTATAACAAATTAGAGACTTCACCTTTGATAGCTGAGCGATTGAATTTGAAGAAAATTCTAAAAAGAGCTGCAAAAAATTTTGATGGTGGTTACACAATGGCCGGAATGTTGGGCCATGGGGATGCCTTCGTGCTGAGAGATCCTTCAGGAATAAGGCCTGCATACTACTACAGTGATGATGAAATTGTAGTTGTAGCTTCAGAAAGACCGGCAATTCAAACTGTGTTCAATGTTCCTTTTAATGAAGTAAAAGAGCTAGACCCTGGAAGTGCCATTATAATAAAGAAAGATGGGAGTTCATCGTTACAGGAAGTTTTGGCCCCTAAAGAAAGGAAAGCCTGTTCTTTCGAGCGAATCTATTTTTCAAGGGGAAGTGATAAAGAAATTTATCAAGAACGCAAGGAATTGGGCAAGCTTCTTTTTCCACAAATTTTGGATGCTATTGATCACAATATCAAAAAAACCGTTTTTTCCTATATACCGAATACTGCAGAGACCTCATTCTTTGGGTTGGTAAAAGAGGTCCAGAATTATTTGAACAAAAAGAAGGAAGAGCAAATATTAACAATAGGTTCAAAAATTACACAAGAAGAATTACACGATATATTGGCTGTTAGACCTAGAATCGAAAAGGTGGCCATAAAAGATGCCAAACTTAGGACCTTTATCACCCAAGATAGCAGTAGGGACGATTTAGTAGCCCATGTTTATGATATTTCATATGGTTCCGTTGAACTAGATGATAACCTGGTAATCATTGATGATAGTATTGTACGAGGTACAACACTAAAGAAAAGTATCCTTGGAATTTTAGATCGGCTATCACCTAAGAAAATCATTGTAGTTTCTTCAGCTCCTCAAATTAGATACCCTGATTGCTATGGAATAGATATGGCTAAATTGGAAGATTTTGTAGCCTTTAAGGCTGCTTTGGCTCTACATAAAGACCGTAATACCATGGATGAAGTTGAAAAGATCTATCAAAAATGTGTGGAACAGGTAAACTCCCATGACGCAGATGTTATCAACTATGTCAAAGATTTCTATGCACCCTTTACAGCGAATCAAATTTCAGATAAAATAGGTGAGTTGCTAAGTCCACATGATATTAAGGCCGAAGTCAAAATAATTTACCAAACTATCGAAAGTCTTCACGAGGCCTGTCCAAAAAATTTAGGTGACTGGTATTTTACTGGAAACTACCCTACTCCAGGGGGTAATAGGGTAGTGAATAGAGCATTTATCAACTTTTTCGAAGGAAAGAACGAAAGGGCCTATTAATCTACTTCTCGATGAATTGCACATTATTGTGCATTTCATCGATAATATCCGCATTTTATCGTGTTTTTAGCCTGTTTGGAAGCATGCCCACCTACATTAGAGTCGCCATAGCATAAGTAGGTTAAGTTCATGGTAAGATTTGGGGCAAAAAAGGTGGAGACTTCTCCACCTTTTTTATTTGCTGTAACCCAATTTTGGATAAAATAAATTGCTAATTAATCACGAATAATCAGTCCTATACCAACTTTCATCGGAATCCCATAATTCTTGAACTCCGATTTTCCAATTACACTTTAACCAAATATATGGGTTTTAATCTAAAACCTTTTTTCTCTTTTGATTAATACTCTATGTTTGGAGGACCATAGCATAAGTAGGTTAAGTTCATGGTAAGATTTGGGGAAAAAGGTGGGGCATTGCTCCACCTTTTTTAATATGGGGAAAATAAATTGCGAATTCAAATTCGAAAATTGAACCTGTCGCTATTTTTTTTCGGAATTCCTTTACTCTAAATGACAGCCTTCAAATATTCTTTTCAATTCCTCTTATCTCTTCTTACAACAATTGTAATACTAAACGGGACAAAGCGCATTTCAACCATAGATCAGGACGTTTATCTAAAACCTTTTTTTGAGGTGGTTGTATGGTTTATTTTTGGAGGACCATAGCATAAGTAGGTTAAGTTCATGGTAAGATTTGGGGAAAAAAGGTAGAGCATTGCTCTACCTTTTTTATTTACCAATCCATGAATTTAACAAAGTAAACCTCACTTTTTGTGCTCTTAATCCATATAATCACTGCTCCAAAAACCTAAAATTTGTTAAAATTTCTTTTTTATTTCCCACAATACCAGTAATTTAGTCTTGCCATAGCATAAGTAGGTTAAGTTTATGGTAAGATTTGGGACGAAAAGGGTGGAGGCTTCTCCGCCCTTTTCTATTTCAACACACAAAAAACCCGTTAAAGGCGAGCCTTTAACGGGTTTTTACATAGATACTTCTTACTTATTTACTTATTCGCTATATAATTTTCTGCTACTTTATTCCAATTGATCAAATTAAAAAATGCTTTTACATAATCCGGTCTTCTATTTTGATAGTTTAAATAATATGCATGTTCCCAAACATCGAGCCCTAGGATAGGATGTCCCCCACACCCAACATTAGGCATTATTGAATTGTCCTGGTTTGGTGTAGAACAAACCTCTACCTTACCCCCTTTATGAACGCAAAGCCAAGCCCACCCAGAACCAAATCGAGTACCTGCGGCACCGCTGAATTTTTCCTTAAATGCATCAAATGAACCAAAAGCATCATTTATGGCATTTGCCAATTCACCTGAAGGTTCTCCTCCTCCATTTGGTGACATAACTTCCCAAAATAATGCATGGTTGTAAAAACCTCCACCGTTATTTCTGACAGCTCCGTTGTCCATATCCAAATTTGTTAAAATATCTTCGATGGATTTATTCTCCAAATCCGTTCCAGAAATCGCAGCATTCAGATTATTCGTATATCCATTATGATGTTTTGAATGGTGAATCTCCATGGTTCTAGCATCAATAGATGGTTCCAATGCATCATATGCATAGGGTAATTTAGGTAATTCAAAAGCCATAATTGTAATTTTTATGTTAGAAAAAATGTTCTTCAAATTTACATTTTTTGGCAGACATATTCAGATAATAATTTGTTAAGAACAAATTAAGATTATGTAATTTGCAGATAAAAATAAGTGTCAGGTCACCCCTTCAAAATATACAATGCATCCGCAGGCTCTGGCAAGACCCATGCCCTTACCAAGGAATACCTGAAAATAGTACTTTCAAGGCCAGGTTCTTTTAGTCAAATACTGGCTATCACATTCACCAATAAGGCAGTCAATGAGATGAAAGAGCGGATTTTAAATAGTCTTCACGATTTTTCTAGTGTCAATACCATTGAAGGTGCCTCCGTATTATTTGTTGACCTAATGAGTGAGTTGGATGTTGACCTGAAAACACTGAATCAAAAGGCAAAAAGAACATTGAAAGAAATTTTGCATAACTACGGGTTCTTTGACATTTCAACCATAGATAAATTTACACATAGACTCATAAGGACATTTGCCAAAGACCTTAAAATTGCACAAAATTTTGAAGTTGTTCTTGATACCGACCTTTTATTGAATGAAGCAATCGACAATTTATTGGAAAAAGTAGGCCAAGAAAAAAGATTGACCAAAGTCTTGATGGATTTTGCCCTAGAAAAAATTAATGAGGATAAAAGCTGGGATGTTTCCTTTGACTTGAATAAAATCGGAAAGTTGCTTTTTAATGAAACAAATACTGAGCATTTAAAACTAATCAGGGACAAGAATCTCATTGATTTTGAAAATTTAAAAAAGGTAATCACCGAACATATTAAGGACTACAAACATGAATTGATCGAAAATGCCTCAAAAGCCCTATTGTTAATTCAGGAAAATGGCCTTGTGACTACCGATTTCAAATCGGGGTTTTTTCCTAAATTCATGATGAAGATAGAGAGCGGAAATATTGGATTGGATTTTGGCGCTGGCTGGAAACAAAATATTGAAACAGAAACTTTTTACACAAAATCCTGTCCTGAAGATGTAAAGGCAAAATTAGATGGCCTACATCCTCAGTTTGTCAATATTTTCAACAAAATAAAAGATGTTTTTCACCAGTTACAATTCTTAATCAATATTTACAAGAACCTAGTGCCGCTTACCGTTTTGAATGCCATACAAAAAGAGGTCAAAAAAATCCAAGAGGAAAGAGGGCAACTATCAATTTCGGAATTCAATACTATAATTTCAAACGAAATAAGGAACCAACCTGCACCATTTATCTATGAACGCTTAGGAGAGAAATATCGTCATTACTTCATAGATGAATTTCAGGATACCTCAGAATTACAATGGAACAACCTTGTTCCATTAATAGGAAATGCCTTAGAGGGTGAAGATAACCAAGGGAACCTTGGCTCCCTGTTTCTGGTTGGCGACGCCAAACAAGCCATTTATCGATGGCGCGGAGGCAAGGCCGAACAATTCTTGAGTTTAATCAACGAAAACACCAATCCTTTCGTGATTTCGCCAAAGACCTTGGACCTCCCCTCAAATTACAGGAGTCATGAAGAAATTATAAAATTCAATAATGACTTTTTTACTATAACGAGTCCACTTCTGAACAACGAATTATACAATGATCTTTTTGAAAAAGGTAATCAGCAAAGATTCAACGCTAAAGAGGGAGGACTTGTTCAGCTTACATTTTTGGAATCCGTAGAAGATCAGGATTTGAATTTGCTTTACGCAGAAGAAGTTTTACATACGATCCTAGCTGTTCTGGAAGAAGGACACTCGTATAATGACATAGCCATTCTGGTGCGCGACAATAAACATGGGGTTATACTTGCCGATTTCTTATCCGAAAAAGATGTCCCCGTTATTTCACCCGACTCTTTGTTGATCGCGAATAATAAAAAAGTTCAATTTTTAATTGATCTTTTGCACTATAGCAATCATAAAGATGATTTGGAAGCCAGTTATAATTTGCTGTACTTTTTATCTGGTGATCATGAAAACAAACATGCTTTTTTAAGTTCCCATTTAAAGGATTTGGAAAATTTTTTAAAAGAGGCTTACGGTTTCGACATATCATACCTTAATCAAAAGTCGGTTTTCGATGGCTTAGAGTTGGCTATCAAGCATTTTGACTTGATAGATGGTTCTGATGCCTATCTGACTTTCCTGTTGGACATTGTTCTTGAGGTTGAACAAAAAGAAGGTACGAGTGTACATGCATTTTTATCCTATTGGGAAAAGAAAAAGGATAAACACAGTATTGCCGCTCCGGATAATATGAATGCGATTAAGATTATGAGTATTCATAAATCCAAGGGATTGGAATTCCCAATTGTTATTTTCCCTTATGCCAATTCAAACATCTATAAAGAAATTGACCCAAAATTGTGGATACCAGTAGACAATTCACAGTTTAACGAATTCAAGGAGGTTTTAATCAGTAAGAAAAAGGAGATTGTTGATTACAATGAAACAGCTGCGACGTCTTTTGAGGAGGAGCAATGTAAATTGGAACTCGATGCCTTCAATATACTATATGTGGCTTTGACCAGGGCAGAAAGAGCCTTGTACATAATTACACAAAAAGACAGCGCCTCCTTTAAATCAGATAGAAAAACCCATTATTCAGATGTGTTCATTTATTATTTGAAAGAAAAAGGTCTTTGGAACGATTCAAATCTTATCTATACTTTTGGCGCTTTGAATCCCAATAATTCAATTCGAAACGATAAGGTCTTTGAGAAAGATATTCCATATGAATACACTAATAAAGGAAGTCCCAATTTCAGTATAATGACGAAAGCGGGAATACTTTGGGATACCGAACAAGAAGCAGCGCTGTCAAAAGGCAATCTCATACATCATATAATGGGGCTTATTGATACTAAAGATGATATTGACCCGGTTTTTATTGACTTAGAGCAAAAAGGCCTGATCAATACTTCGGAAGTCGATGGCCTTAAGGCCAAAATAGTACAGGTAGTTGATCATAATAATCTTAAAAAATACTTTTCCAAAGAGGTCGTAATCAAAAATGAAAAAGAGATCATTACAGGGAAAGGAGAAATTTTACGACCTGATCGTATTGTAATAGACGGAAATAGGGCAACTTTGATTGATTATAAAACAGGAAAGAAAAACAACGCCTATATAAAACAGTTAAATTCCTATGCGCATGCATTGGAAACTATGGGATATGAAATTGAAAATAAGATCATAACCTATATTAATAATGACATAAAAATCGAATACGTTTAAATACCATATAATATGTACGGAAAAATCAAGGAATATTTGGCCAAAGAGATAGACTCGATCAAAAATGATGGTCTTTACAAACAAGAACGCATAATAACATCCCCACAAGATGCTGTAATAGAAATATCAACTGGGGAGGAAGTAATAAACTTCTGTGCCAATAATTATTTGGGGCTTTCCTCACACCCAGAAGTAATTCAAGCAGCAAAGGACACCATGGACACCCATGGATTTGGAATGTCTTCAGTACGTTTCATCTGTGGTACCCAAGACATCCATAAAGAACTTGAACAAAAAATTGCAGCATTTTATGGCACTGAAGACACCATATTATATGCTGCTGCCTTCGATGCCAATGGCGGAGTTTTCGAACCGTTGTTGGGCCCTGAGGATGCGATTATCTCAGATTCATTGAACCATGCATCAATAATTGATGGTGTTCGTCTTTGCAAGGCAAAGCGTTATCGGTATGCCAATAGTAATATGGCAGACTTGGAAAAACAATTGATTCAGGCCCAAAAAGACCAAGCTCGTTTCAAGATCATAGTTACCGATGGTGTTTTTTCCATGGATGGTTTATTGGCCCCTTTGGATAAAATTTGTGACCTGTCGGACAAATATGACGCAATGGTAATGGTTGATGAGTGTCATGCTGCAGGGTTCATTGGAAAACATGGAAAAGGCACAGTTGAAGAAAAAGGTGTTATGGGTCGTGTTGATATTATTACCGGTACGTTGGGGAAGGCGTTAGGTGGCGCAATGGGTGGTTATACTACAGGGAAAAAAGAGATTATTGAAATACTTAGACAACGCTCAAGACCTTATTTATTTTCAAACTCATTGGCTCCGGCCATAGTTGGGGCTTCAATTAAGGTCTTTGATATGTTGGGCAATGATACGTCGCTAAGGGACAAGCTTCAGTTTAATACAGATTATTTTAAGGAAAGAATGAAAGACGCTGGGTTTGATATTATAGATGGTGATTCGGCAATTGTTCCCGTAATGTTGTACGATGCAAAATTATCACAGCAAATGGCCAATTTATTATTGGAGAGAGGTATCTACGTAATAGGATTTTTCTTTCCGGTTGTACCCAAAGATATGGCCCGAATACGTGTTCAACTTTCTGCTGCGCATGAAATTGAACATTTGAACAAAGCAGTCAATGCATTCATTGAAGTAGGCCAATTATTAAAAATCGTTTAAATGCAGTATTTGTCCCATGAAATACGTTAAAAAAAATGGGAATATGATTTTGTTAATAATATTTAACAACTTACATTTGCAGCTAATAAACACTTAAACTTAAAATTTTGAACATGAAACATCTTAGCAAATTATTGGTTGTTGCTCTACTTGTCGTAGGTTTTAACAACATACAAGCGCAAGACGAGAATAACCCTTGGCAAGTTAGTTTTGGGGTAAATGCCATTGACGTATATCCTACAGGCGATGTAAGTTCATTTGGTAATGAATTCTTTAATGCGAATGACCACTGGAACATTCTTCCTTCTATTTCATACGTTGCTGTATCTAAGTCAGTAGGTGATGGTTTCTCTGTTGGTGCTAGAGGTTCTTTAAACAAAATTGACAAATGGGGAGATACTAGGGTTGATGATCTTTCTCATTATGCCGTTGACGGTACAATCAAGTATAATTTCTTGAAAAACACAGTTATTGATCCTTTCTTGGAAATAGGTGGTGGTTACACTTGGATTGATGAAATTGGAGCTGGTACGGTTAACGGAGGTATTGGTATAAATTTCTGGTTTTCAGAAAATATGGGTCTAACCTTACAAAGCCAGTATAAGCATGCATTTGAGGATTACGGTGCTGAGCACATGCAACATTTAGCTGGTATTGCTATTAAATTTGGTGGTACTGACACCGATGGTGATGGTATATATGACAAAGATGATGCTTGTCCAGAAGTTGCTGGTCTAGAAGCTTTCAACGGCTGTCCTGATGCTGATGGTGATGGAATCGAAGATAGTAAAGATAGCTGTCCTAATGCTGCAGGTTCTAAAGAAATGAACGGTTGTCCTGATGCTGACGGTGACGGTGTTGCCGATAAAGATGATGCATGTCCAAGCGAAGCTGGTTTACCTGCTCTTGCTGGTTGCCCAGATGCTGACGGTGACGGTGTTGCTGATAAAGATGATGAATGTCCAAACGAAGCTGGTCCTGCCGAAAACAAAGGATGCCCATGGCCAGATAAAGATGGTGATGGTGTTCTTGACAAAGATGATCAATGTCCTGACGTTGCCGGTACTGTTGCAAACAACGGTTGCCCTGAAGTAACTGAAGAAGTTCAAAAACAATTGAACGATTATGCAAGAACTATCTTATTCGACACAGGTAAATCTTCCATCAAAGCTGAGTCTACTACAGTAATGGTTGATATTATTCAAATCTTGAATGAATATCCAAATGCTAAGTTTACTGTTGAAGGACATACTGATAGCGTTGGTAGTGCTAAGTTAAACCAAACATTGTCTGA
>JAAETN010000294.1 GCA_024228355.1 Maribacter sp.
ATTTACTGGTGAGTATAACATTTTCCCAGGCTTTGGCTAGATTTTCATTGCCATCATAATCAATTTTTCCGCTGGTCATTTGAATGGAATCCCCCTGTTGCAAACGAATATTGCCAATAGCCTTTAATTTGTTTTCTTTCTGGTAGTATATGGCCAGATCGCAGAATAAGTCAGCACCTTCATGTTCAAACTGAATTTGCCTATCATCTTTGCTAAATATTGAAGCACCTGGAAATCGCAATTCATCCTTAGTGAAATTTGCCCCGTATACAATGTTGATTTGTTTTACCTCCTCTTCTACTGGTTCTTGAGCTAAGGCCTGACCAGTAATTAAGAAAATCAGTATGAATCGAAATATGCTTCGCAATGCACTAAATTTTGTCCAAAAATAGGATTTTTTAAGGGAGCGAAATAATCATTGGGATAGATTTAGGAATTACCATTTTATTGGATTCCTTTAAAACAAATAAGCAACATTATAAATACTATTAAAAAAATGTATTTTAAGGTATCATTTAAGATTTGATGAAATGAAGAAAGCAGAAAACTATCGGCAAAGTCTTAGTGTAAAAGTAAGTAAACCTGAAGCTTACAATGCATTGGTATATCATATTCCCGATTGGTGGAGTACAATTGATGGTTCTTCAGATAAAGTGGGAACTGAATTCAAGGTATCATTTGGGGCAGAATCGTTTTGGACATTTAAAGTGGTGTCGCTTGACGAACACTGTTAAGTGGTTTGGAAATGTATTGAATCCCATCAGGACCATAATCTTAAAGGTATTGATAAGGAATGGTTGAATACTAAATTGTATTGGTCAATATCGGAATCCGGTGGGAAAACAAAAATTGACTTTCTACCTGACGGATTAGTGTCGACAGGAGTTTGTTATGATGTTTGCCCCAATGGTTGGGATTTCTATATTTTGGACAGTTTGAAAAATTACCTTAATAATGGTAAAGGAAAGCCCTCTGTAAAAAGTTGACAGAAGGCTTTCTAAGAATAATCACTTAGTATTTTAAAAATCCCGATACGGTGATTCCAAAAATTGATTGGCTTCTTCTTCGGCAAATTTTGCGGTATTATTGTCCCAATGTAATGTCTTGTTCGGGAAACGACCCGCAATTACTCCCAAAAGAATTGTTTCGGTTAACCTAGAAGCATAGGAAAAAGGAGCACTACATTCACCTCTACCCAAACAGGCCTCAACAAACTGATGGTAATGCTTAACACCTTCTGAAGCATAATTTCTAATAGGATCTCCCATATTATTGGCTTTGCTTATTTCAGTAATCTCCTTTGAGATATCTACATATTCACCATCAACGATTTTTCTTGGCAGTTCCATAAAATGAGGCAATAATAAACGACCTTTTTCACCTATGAACATTGCACCTTGATCTGGTAATACCCCATCACCTGTTGCTTTGGTTTCAAGTGACATTTTCTCTTCGACCGAGGCTTCACCTTTTTTGGTTTTTGCCTTTTTCATTGCATTGGGAAGTTCGAGGTCTTTATGGTCCTTAGGGGCACCTGGCCCGTCATACCAAACCCATTTTAATGAATCGCCAGTAAATTTGGTTCTAGGAAATTCATAGGTTACAACATTGTTTTCTGGAAAGCCAAAACCAGTAGGTTTTCTACATTCATTTTTGATCGTACGTGGTACATCCAAGGCCAAAGCATTATATGGGGTATCAAAAATATGAACACCCATATCGCCAAGGGTACCACAACCATAATCCATTAGTTTTCTCCAATTCCCGGGATGATACACACCTTTTTTATAAGGTCTTTTGGCCGATGTACCCAACCAAAGATTCCAGTCCAATGTCTCGGGAACAGGGTCACTTCCCTTAGGTTCTATACCATCAAATCCCCAGTTCTTTGGAGACCAAGCTCTAACGGTATGGACTTTACCGATAATTCCTGATTGAATTAAAAGGGTAGCCAGTTTGTAATCATAAAATGAATGTACCTGTATACCCATTTGTGTCACCAAATTTTTATCCGCGGCCAACTTTTTCATGGCTCTGGCCTCAGAAACATGATGTGTGAGTGGTTTTTGACAATAAACCGGTTTGTTCATGTTCATTGCCATCATAGAAGCTGGTGCATGCGTATGATCTGGTGTGGAAACTATGACAGCATCAATTTCATTTTCCAATTCCTTTAGCATAACCCTATAGTCTGAATATACTTTCGCTTTCGGATGTATTTTTTTAGCAGCCGCAAGGTTATTGGTATCAACATCGCATAAAGCTGTAACATCTACCAAAGAATGCGAGGATATGGCTTCGAGATCTGCGCCTCCCATTCCGCCAACGCCGATATGGGCTGTTCTCAAGCGATTATGTGGGCCCATTTTACCAATAAATGAAGGTATCAAAGCCAAACCAAGTAGACCTAAACTACTTTTTTTAACAAAATCCCTGCGATCCTTATTATGTATACTCATAGTTATTTTTTTTAGATAATTATTAATTGGTTGATAAATCCTTTATTGCAATATTTCTAAATCGAACTATATCACCATGGCCTAAAAAGCCAATATGGCCCTTGCTTCTTTGAAGTCCAGGGTGGTCTTTTTTGTCCAGCGTACCATTTTTACTTGCTTCCAAAAAATCAGCATCAACAATGCTAGTTCCATTTAAGATGATCTGAATTTTGGAACCTTGTACATGGACTTCCTGTTGATTCCATTCTCCAACCGGATTTAAGTATCCACGTTTAGCAGGAATAATTCCGTAAACCGAACCATGGTATTGGTAGGGTTTTAAGTTAGCGTATTTTTCTGCAGTATTGTCCAATATCTGTAATTCCTTTCCCAGGTAAGCCACATCACCTTTAAGAGGTGCATGAATTCCCAGTCCATTATTTCCACCAGGAGTCAATTGAAATTCGAATCGCAAAATAAAATCGCTGTATTCATTCGATGTTAAAAGATTACCTCCGCTGCCCCCACCATTGGGGTCAACGACAATCATACCATCAATTGCTTTATATGAATCCTTATTACCGACCCATCCATCTAGGTTTTTACCATTGAAAAGCTCCTTGAACCCCTTGTCTTCCTTAATTTGATGAGAACCACAGGAAAAGGTGAAAATTGCCAAAACAAGAAGCAAAATAATGTATCTACATTTTGATATAAGTAAATTCGAAATAAATTTCATTTTCATTGGCTCATTACGAAATGATTCCTAATGGATTTGTGTCTTTCCAATTTCCTCTCGTAAAGTCTGGGAAATTCTGAGGTGCACCTCCACTAGCTACCGATCGTTCGCTCAATGGCCCAACTGCACTCCACATACACCCTTCGTATAGGTTTTGGTCCAAAGGAAGTCCTTTCTGAAGGCATTCGATAATACGGTATCGCATCATCCCGTCCATACCACCATGACCACTTCCCTGTGTTGATTGACTTAATCTTGTGTACAATGGATGGTCGTATTTTTCATATAGTGCGGCGAGTTGATCACCTTGCGCCCAAGAATGATGGTTTTCTGTTGCTCCCTGTACACCACCTTCCAATGCCACTCTTGTAGGGAAGCCGGCTAAAATTCCTTTGGTTCCCTGAATCATATTATGGCGTGAGTACGGTCTTGGACTTGTTTCATCCCACTGTACCATAATAGTGCGTCCCACTGTTGTTTTAATAATGGAAGTATTCAAATCACCTCCTTTGAAGTCTAATTTATTCCATTTATGATCAGCTGCATACTTCTTTTCGGCATATAACTTTCGACCTAAGGCCGGAGTTGAAAATGATACAAGACTATTGAAGTTGTCATCCGTACGACCCAAGTTCATATACTGTGCGACAGGGCCCAGTCCGTGTGTGGGATAAAGATTCCCATTTCTTTTGGCATAGTGATATGTTCTCCAAGAACCTGTACCACGTTCCTGTTCTTCCATTTGACCTCTTAATTCATGGATATAGGCTGCTTCTGCATGTAATGGCTCACCAATAACACCCTGCCTACACATATTCAAGTACATCAGCTCGTCTCTGCCATAG
>JAAETN010000295.1 GCA_024228355.1 Maribacter sp.
AACAAACAACCGATAGGCATATACACAAATGCTCCCATAAAAAATTTCTTTCTATGCTTGTCAGGGAGTTTGCTGAAAAATTTATTGCTTGTAGAATCGATATTTGATGATCTAGTAATTTGTATTCTTATTGCCATAGTTACTAGTAAAACAACTAATAGCAAAAAAAATGATAGTAAGATATAAGTCAATGTTTGATTATTTCCCAGCAGACGCAAGATAGGCGATAATATCATTATTCCCGCAATCAAAGATGCTGTAAAAAACATTCCTAATTTGAGTATATCATCCTGTGTTGGATACCAAATTCTATGAAAAATACTTTGAGGAGATTTTATATTTGGTTGTTTTGAGCTGTCAGTACCCTGACTATTTGTACTATCCATTTTCAATTCCTCTATATATAATAATAATTAGGGACAGCGACTATTTGTTGGATTTGCGTGGCCTTCCCCACGGTAAGGCCCTTAGCCTTCTTCCGAATAATTTTTCAAGCCTTTTCAAAAATCTGTCATTACCGCATGGCCTACCAGTCATTGAACACTTCCT
>JAAETN010000296.1 GCA_024228355.1 Maribacter sp.
CCTTAAAGTAATTGATATACCAGCCTTTATCGGCATCACTGAAGACAAAATCAAAAGGGCCTTTGAGTTCTTTGACCAAGGTATGGGCATTTGCCAGGCGGGCATCTATAAAGGGTGATAGGCCGGCTTTCTTAAAATTGGACAAGGCTTGTTGGTAGCGGGCTTCATCAATTTCGATTGTAATTACCTTGCCGCCAGTCTTGCTGAGGGCCCAAGCTATCCAAATAGTGGAATGCCCGGTAGAGGTGCCAATTTCCAAGGCTTGTGTATAGCCATTTTTTACAATAAGGTCATAAAGCAATTGACCATCCGAAGAAGGGACATTTAGATCGTACCATTGGCCCTCTCTACTTTCAAGAAAGGCCTTCACCTTTTTGTCTAGTTCAGTGTCCTGTGCAAATACATTAGTGGCATATGTAAAGGTCATCAGCAAACAAAAAGCAGTAATCGTGTGGAAAAGGGAATACCAAGTTTTCATAACTTTAATTTGTACCAACCCTAAGATACAAAGAAGATTTGATGTATAAGTGCAGGAAAATAATCTTAACAGCATATTGAGAATTGCAGGGAAATCGATTTTTTGGATTTATATCCTAAACAACGATGATCGTACTTCGACAAGCTCAACAGCGCTATTTTGAATATCTTTGCGCATACATTAAAATCGATGAACTATTTGCGCATAGCAGCATTCCTTATATATCTCTTCCTTGGCATTACATCCCAAGCACAATTAGTGAACATCGAAGCCAAGCGCATGCACACTGATTCTACACGTTTTGTACTTAAGAGCGATTTGCTTTTCAATTATACTGATAATAACGGGGAATATGTACTGGCAATGAATTCAAATATTTCAACCCAATTCAAATCCAAGGATCTTAATAAAATATATTTTTTGGTACTGAATTATAATTTGGTCCGGACTGATGAAAAGGATTTTCAGAATTCTTGGTTTTTTCATGCAAGATACAATCGTA
>JAAETN010000297.1 GCA_024228355.1 Maribacter sp.
GAAATCTGACTTCTTTCCCTTCGAATTGGCCATAATCAGCCTCTTCGATTCGAAATCCATATGACCACTCTTGTAATGGAGTTCCATTTTTCATGTCAAATTTTAAAGACGAATACCATTCTTTAGCGGTTATCGCCTCCGGTGCAAGATTAAACTTAAAGTCCGCAATGGCATATTTACCATCCTCTTTTAACACGCCCTTACCAAGCCTTGGCACATGGGTATCGTGTGCCGGTTGTATATTTACGTGCTGTTCGCCAAATGCCCCCGGCAAAGTCACATCACCATCAAGGTCGATTACGTTAAGCTCCGCAATAATTGCAGACCCTTCGCCTTTTTCAATCTTAATAGCTTTTTCAAGATCAATATTAAATGTCTTAATTTCCTCTTCCATAATAGCCTCCAATTTTTATTCTTTAACTTTAGTTATTGCCTTGTATGCAAAGTCAACAATTTTTGTAGCAAATATACTAATAAATGCAGTGTATACAATTTCTGGTTTTATTTGTCCTTCGGCCTGGCCCGTATGAGTAATGACAAGATATGCAA
>JAAETN010000298.1 GCA_024228355.1 Maribacter sp.
CTGCCCACCACTGGTTACCAGTTCTCTCCGTTCTGCAGAAAGATTAGGATGGGTTGACTGACCTGCGCTGAAACGGTCATTACCCGCTACTAATTCAAGAAGTGCATCAACTGGATCATGTGACTTTGCGGATGTGCCAGGTACCTCTGTCATACTACCGAGAACGATCAAAAAAATTAAGCTATATAAAAATACCCTTCCATTCATTTCAACAATTCCCCCCTTTTTTATATTTCCTGAAAGATGAAAATAAAAAAACTAACTTAAAACTACACGCTTGCCGACAAACATGATTTTTTAATGATAAATCTATCCAATAGAAGAAACACAAAAAAACCCACCAGGATTGGTGGGTCTTTTTGCTCCGCTTCTTTCAGGGATATAAACCTTTCAGAATTTGAGTTAATGAAATTTCACAAATTAATATGGTGTCTTTAGATTCAACTCTTTATCTCTTCTTAAAGTCTTCCTTTATCGTGAATGAAAAGCTAAGTTTAGGTCGCAGGTATATAAACCAGAACGCTACGCCTGCCAGCATAACACCTCCAAAAACATTTCCTAAAAATACCGGGAATTGATTGATAACGATGAATCCTTTCCAGGTAAGATTGGAGAGGTCTAATGTCTTTCC
>JAAETN010000299.1 GCA_024228355.1 Maribacter sp.
GGGCGGATTATGAGCGCATCAGGCAAGCCGACTGAAAAAAAATGACAGAAACTCGTTGCCCCTAAACTACGCGTGCTGCCGGATCAGGTCGATCTCGACCAATCTCTGCTCGAAGATCTGGGTCTGGATTCATTCGACATAATGGCAGTCATTTTAGAAATCGAAGAGGAATTTACCGATATGTCAATTTCGGACGAATCTGCATCAGAACTCAAATCTTTGCGCGAACTGGCCGCTTATATCGACCGAGAGCTGAACCAAAAGTAATGCATGCTTTTGTAACAGGCGGAACAAGTTTGGCTCTATGTTGATTAGAGTGGGTAAAATGCTTAATATTATCGACTATGAATACAACCCACCTATTTCAACTAGCATTAGGGTTAGCGCCTCCGTGGTGTGTTAAGGACATTCGATTTAGCACGACTGCTGAAGGCGATAGCCAATTGGATATATATCTTTGTTTCAAACGAGGTTCGAAGTTTTTGGATGAATCAGGTCACGAATGTCCTGTTCATGATACTGTTGAACGAGAGTGGCAACATCTTAGTTTTTTTCAACATAGGTGTTTTCTTCACGCCCGGGTTCCAAGAATCAAGACCAGCAGTGGCGATATCAAACGAGTAGAAGTACCCTGGGCACGACCCGGTAGTGGTTTTACTCTCCTTTTTGAAGCATTTGCCATGAGTTTAATTGAGAACGAGATGCCTGTAAACAAAGCCGCTGCAACGTTATCGGTCTATCCCAATCGTCTGTGGACGGTCTTCAACTACTGGATAACACGAGCCTTAGCTAATGATGACCAATCAACCCTTGAAAACGTTGGTATTGATGAGACCTCCGCCAAGAAAGGCCATAATTACGTGACGTTGGCTGCGGACTTGAAAGAAAGGCGCGTCATTTTTGTGACAAGAGGCAAAGATGAAAAGACCATCGAAGCCTTCAAAGAACATTTAGAGAATAAAGGAGTTAATCCAGAGCAAATAAAGAACATCGGCATCGACATGTCACCGGCCTTTATCTCTGGGATCATGAAGAATTTCCCCGATAGCGCTATTGTTTTCGACCGTTTTCACATTGTCAAATTGCTTAATGAGGCCATGGATGAAGTCCGAAAAGCCGAACGACGAGAACATCAAGCTCTGAAAGGACACAAGTACACTTTCCTGAAAAAGAACAAAAACCTTACTGAGCAGCAAAGAATTGCCAAATATGAACTTATCGAAGACTATCCCATACTCGGTGAAGCTTACAGACTCAAAGAACTTTTTGATGATTTCTGGGACTTCAAAGATCCAGAAGAAGCAACTGCATTCCTGGCTTATTGGTGTGACCTGGTTGAGGAAGCTAACCTCGTGCCATTTAGGAAATTTGCCAACACCATTAAGGCTCACTGGACTGGCGTCCTTAACTACATAAATGCAAAAATCTCAAACGGTATTCTCGAAGGTATTAATACTAAAATCCAACTTGCAAAAAGAAGAGCAAGGGGATTTCGAAATCTCGATAACTTCATCTCTATGATATACTTCATCGCAGGAAAACTTGATTTTGATTACACACTGCATTCAACATAGAGCCATCAAATTTGTTTTTCAGCCGGATAATATGTACCGTTTACGAATAAACGTAAGAACTTAAATTCAAAAATATTATAAATTTATGCATTTTTTTTGAATTGGTAAGAATGTCCAGTTTATTTATCTCATCTCAATAGGCTGTTTGGCATATGGATTGTAGTTCATCACGTTATTGTAAAGGTCACTTATAAAAAAATCCATAACTTACTAGAGGCGCAAACAAAATGATTCGGCGTATCATAAATTTATTCATTAAGCCTATTTTATTTTCTGTATTCACATTCTGCATTTCAAGCTGTGGCATTCTCGATATATCTGGTGGCTCAGATAATGATAAATTTTACTTTGAAAAAGGACTGGATAATTTCACGGCGGTTCTACGATTGACAGAAAATGCAGATGGGGCAAGCCAAATTATCCAGACAAACGATGGCGGCTTTCTTGTCTCCGGCGATATGGATGGCACAATTGCGCCTTCAGATGGTACACTTTCCAAAAGAGTATTGATAAAATTTGATAAAAACCTCAGTTATGAATGGTCTAAAAATTACGGTGAAAAGGGTTTTAATCACCTCTCATTTGTTGTACAAGATTCGGATAACGATTATGTCGTTTTAATACCCTCCAATTCTGTAATAAATCAATTTTACACGGCCTCCATCAAACTGTTAAGATTCGGCAGTAACGGATTCTTGATTGGCGAAATTTTCAACAAGAATAACCGACAACTTTCAAATAAAACATTATTCACTAAAACCGGTAATGATCAACTCTTGCTGGTTGGGCGGTACTCTTACAATGGGGATAGTCCCAATTACGGTACGACGATCAGTCATTTTTCATCGAATGGGGATTTTCTTTCTGATAAAGAGTTACCCCAATCCGAGGGTTCTGTGATAGCGGCAATAAAAACATCTGGCGAACAACTTATTGCAGTCTCAAGGCCATTTGAAGATTATAGTAATTATTTTATTGCAATATCGACGAAAAGAACACAAAAATAATGCACAGGCCCGGAGGTATCGAATCATGAGGTTTTTACGGCTATTGCCCCGGGGGCTGCGGCAGTGGGTTATGTGTCTGCTGCGCTGCACCCTTTTAACTGTTTTCATAGTTGTCGGTTTA
>JAAETN010000300.1 GCA_024228355.1 Maribacter sp.
AATGAAGCTGACCGATTTTGAATGTTTAGTCGGGGGATTGCCCAAAGTAAAAAAATGGCCATTTTGCTATAAGGCACCTTTCTCACCGATTGATGTAATCGAGGAATATACCCGACCGGCAAGGTATGTTGAACATGGCGAGGAAGTAGTTCGTGAACCTCTTACGGATTCTGATTATGTGGAGTTTGATGGGATTGGAACCTTGGAATCCTTTAACTCGGATGGGCTGAGGTCAATAATTTACACTATGGCACATATTCCCAATATGAAGGAGAAGACCTTGCGCTATCCCGGTCACGTAGAATATATAAGGGTCTTAAAAGAAAGCGGTTTCTTCAATGAGGAAAAGATAGAGGTTAATGGTAACCCAATTTCTCCTTTGGAATTTACCAGCAAAATCCTCTTTAATGAATGGAAATTGAGCGAGACAGAAAAAGAATTGACTGTAATGCGGATTACTTTAAAAGGAGAAAACGCCGATGGGCAAAAGGAGGAAATAGTGTATAACCTGCATGATGAATATTGCGAGGATACTAACACATCATCCATGGCAAGGACAACTGGTTATACAGCCACAGCGGCCGCCAATTTGTTTTTGGAAGGGCTGTTCCATGATAAAGGTGTCTTTCCACCAGAATTGGTCGGTAAGCACAAGGTTTGCTTTGACTATTTCATCAAATATTTGGAAGAACGGAATATCCATTATATAAAAAGCTCGTCTTTGGATTAATATCAAAATGCATATTATGCTAATTGATATTTTTGAACCAATTCCAGACAGATCTCAAGAACCTCTATGGTCAGGTAGATTTTACAGAACAAAAAATCATAGGGTATAGTGTTATGAGTGATTGTCGTCCTAAGTAGTATTGAACACTTTTAAACGATGTTTGATTAACAATGGGTATTTTCAGAAAGGTATACTAAGATGTGCCTAAAGACAAACTGGATTACGAAGTTTATTGAGTAACAGGCAAATATCAAACTATTTAGTCCTGCATAGAAATTGAAACCTAGTAAATTTTTTACCTGGTTTAACACTTTACATGCGCCAAAATTAATTTGAGGTCTTAGCAGTACTATACTTTGAGGTAGTCTAACCAATCACGAGCAGTTTCCATTGAATTGAAAATACGGATCTCCCAACTAGTATTGATTGCCCAAGAAACTTTCAAGTAGGCCATAAATTTTTCCATGACATGTTCTTTTTGCGATATCATCGCTACTTTAATATTAGGATACTTCCTACTGGCAGCCAAATCATCTGCAGAAATATTGACAATATCCATTTCGTTAAGATCAAAATTATCAACTTTTAAGCAATTAATAAGCTGGTATTTCGGGGTAACTCCTTCTGGGACTTGTAAAAAGTCATCTCCGCTTTCAAGAATCTCTTGGCAAGTGACAATACCACTGCATTCGAAAACGTATCCTTTGGGCTCCCAATAGTTGACAATAGGCATTGGATGTTGGTTTTTAATTATTCTGCAAAAGTCTGCGGGCCGTTATAAAATTAATCATTCCTTTGTTCGATTCACTTCCGGCTCCTGGCCTAGCAATATCTGGCGGATCCGGTAAGTCAAGTTGTTCATACGCTGTCCCATCTGCTGTACTTGGATCGCAGTTTATTACAAGACCAATCACGATCATTATAATCCTTCAAAATAAGCGGTTTATACTGGAAATATCGTTATATAATAGATTTAAATCTTCGGGTGGGGGAACTTTTTGATAAAGCTTTAAATCATCAATACTAATATATGTTAATTTCCAATAATTACAAATAATTCTGAATTATTTAACTATTTTTATAAAAAAAAGATATGGAACTGTCTGAAATAAGAAAAGCACTTGGTAAAACCCCGGACGAAATGCGAAAGAGGATAGGCGTTTCTCTTTCCTCTTATTATAGCATTGAGAAGGATTCTAAAAAGATACAGCCCTCTATTAGGCTGTTACTCGATATGATCGAGGAATATGAAATCGGGCCGAAATCCCTTCATTTAGAAGGTATGCAGCAATTCATTAAATCGGTAGTAGAAGAAATGAATACTGATTATATCGACCAATTAATTAAGAAGGAAACCGACTATATATATAAAGCAATGAAGATTTACCTTGATGAAAAATTGGAGGGGGAATCAGAGAAAGACCCTGGACAGAGTGCTATGACTGGCTAAACTTTCTGCCCCCGGAACGCACTACCCCGGAAATTTCCTTTTTCTGGTACTCGAAAAACTTTATGAGATTTCTGCAAGTATCACAATCACAATTAACCACTATTCTTGTCAAGTGCTTTAGGGTGTCATCGGAATATTCCTTATAGATAGAGGCATATAGGTCCATACCCATATCCGTTTTAAAAAGGTTTATGAAGTATAGGCTAAGATTTCGGAATACCTTTCTTTCTTCGCCCGTCGTCATTTTTATCATTATGTCAAAGTCATCAAGAAGCCTGTCCAGCGCGGAAATGTTTTCGTCGCCGGAGATAAGCAAATTAATTTTGGCTATCATTTGTTGTTGGGATAACGCCCTTTTTGTTTTGGGGGTTACACCGCTCGCATAGTCTACAAGTATTTGTTTAATCGCAATCAGAAAGTGGCCCATTTCACACCCTTTCTCCAATTCCATGCTTCTAAAATGTTTTATGGCCGCTAGATTCAATTTCTTTAACTCTATCGCGTCATGCTCCACCGGGACATTTTTCTCAAATAAAAGCCTAGAATACTTTATCATATCATACCAATGAAATCTATCCTGTGGATCCGCAAAGTTAGAACAGAATTTCAAATGCCGTTCTAGTCGTTCAATCCCTCCGTATTCATCATTTATTTTATTCTTGATTTTTATTTGTAGCTCAGATGTCATCATTTTTTAGTTTGGTAACCATTAAAATTATACTAATTTAACATTTAACCAAAAATATGTTTGAAAAAGTCCAAACTTTTTCAAGAATTGTGGTAAAAGTAAGAACTAAGCGATATCGTGGATTATACTGACCTGCATAGATCCGGGGATTATAGTTTTTACAGGTAATCACATCCCACAATTATATTGAACACCCTAGATGAGGCAAAATACCCAACAAACGCCGTGGAGAGTAGGTATATAAAATATTATCGCTAGATAAAACAAATCAATTTACTTATACCTAGATATTTTGAGGGATAAAAACTATTTTAGTGCATATAGAAACTAGATATGTATAAAAGATAAAATAAATGAAGGTGACATATTTAGCAGGGACTACTATCCTGAGAACAATAGTCTATATTCTAATTGCTTTACCATTCTTTTCTTGCAACGAGATAAAGACGCAAACCACAGATTCAGACTTAAGGATTGATCAGGAGGTACTGGCAAAAGGCTTCGAAATACCCTGGGCTATTGAGGTTATTAGTGAAGATGATTATCTGTTCACTGAAAGAATGGGCGCGCTTTACCGCTACAGGAATGGTGAGGTGAAAGAAGTGAAAGGGATTCCAGAAACCAAGACGTTTACTACAGATAGACCTTATGGGGGCATGATGGATATAAGTCTGCATCCGAAGTTTGAATCTAACCGAATGGCATACCTCACCTACGTCAATGAGGACTACCATCTTTCAGTAGGACGGTTCAGATTGCAGGAAAATACGGCACAAGATTTTGAAATAATTTTTTCATCAGATCAGTTTGCCATAGGCTCACGAATTGCATGGCAGGATGATGCGCATTTCTTTCTCTCTTTTGGAGCAGGAGGGTCACCTGGACCTGATCCGGGGCCGCAAGACCTGTCCGATCCAAGAGGTAAGATCTTTAGACTGATGGCTGATGGGTCTATTCCGAAAGACAATCCTGTTTTTCCTGGCATGACTGAACCCTCGGGAATTTGGACTTATGGCCACAGGGATCCCCAGGGACTTTATTATGATATTGTTGATTCAGTACTCTATGCCAGTGAACATGGGCCGCTGGGTGGTGACGAACTCAATGTGATTACCCAAGGGGGTAATTATGGCTGGCCCTTGTTTTCGTATGGGCTCAATTACGACGGTACCAAAGTATCTGATATGACTCAGGAAGATGCCGCAAAAACTACCATATTACCTTTGAAGTACTGGAAACCTACTTTTAGACTGGCCCCAAGTTGCTTGATCAAGCTCAAAAACAGCAATTTTGAACATTGGAACGACTCATTTCTTATGGGTGCATTAACATACCGTCACTTAGTGCTCTACAATCCGGATACAGATGAAACGGAGATTGTTTTACCCGATGTAGGTAGGGTTCGTGATGTGGCCCAATTACCAAGTGGAAACCTTGTCATCTTAATCGACAAATCCAGCCCGAGATTGTGGTCTAAAGGACGGGTGGTAAAGCTAATACCAAAAAATTAACTTAAGTCAAATTTTCTCACAAGTAAAAAAGGTAACAACTATATTAGTCGTAACCTTTTGATTTTCAAAGCCCCCAGTTGTTTTATTTTCGAACCAATTTATAGAAGACGCCCTTAGCTCAATTACTTAACTGCAAGGCTGTTGAATCTTTTGATATACGTAGATTAACCCCTATCGATTTTTACGCAACACTATGCGCAACTCTTTTTCAAGGGTCTGTACGGCCAATCTACCGCTCATTTCCCCACGAAGGACTCGGTTAAATGTTCGGGATATTCGAGGCGCCATTTGCTGATAAAAAGGCGTGATGGGCCGAACGCGGGCATTTTCAAGGATTTCCTTTCCCTGGCGGATAGAAGGCATGACTGCAAGAATTTCCTGATCGTCATACAAGGATTTATAGGTAGGCAGAAATCCGCCGTTCAATGCCATATATTTTTGCTGTTCAGGAGCGGTCATAAAGCGAATAAATTTCCAGGCGGCTTGCTGTTTTTCTTGCGTGGTATACGCATTGATCATGAGATTCCATCCTCCTTGGCAACTATACGATCTATTTGAAGAAGAAGAGACAGGAATTGGTGCTATACCCACCTGATCGGGACTAATTTTTGACAATTCAGGATTGTCCAAATTGCCATAGGCGAAAGGCCAATTACGCATGAACACGGCGTTGCCACCTGCAAAAGCCTCCCAGCTTTCTAACTCGCGAAATTCAGAGACTACTTTTGGAACAACACCGGCGCTGATCATGGTCCTGACTTCATCCAGCCCTTTAGCCGCATTCGAACTGTTTACCGTGATGACGTTGGGATCAATAACCCGTTGACCGAAAGAACCGGCCACCGAAATGTTTCCAGTCAAAACCCTTCCACCGGCATTCCATATGTATTCTAGGGCATTGGCAACTCCTCCTTCGTAATCGGCACCCTGAAAAACATAACCATGTTGTGTTCCCGAATCGGCCATTACCTTTATGGCCATTTCACTGAGTTCAGACCATGTTTTTGGGGGAGAATTAAATCCGCTCTTTGCCAGCAAATCACGTCGATAATAGAGCATCCCGATATCTGTGTACCAGGGAACACCCCACATTCTGTAATTGTAGTAAGTAGATTTTAAGGTGTTCGTTAAAAAATCCTCTGGCGTATAATCACGGTAAAACCCCTTGGTGAGTTCCTTTATATATTCTTTGCTCGAGAATTCAGCGGTCCAGGGCACATCTGCACTGAATACATCGACCTCCCCCGATTCCACATTAAAATTTGAAACGAGTTGCCGGTGCATGGTATCGGATTCCCTAGCCAAAGTTTTCCAGGTAACGCGGATTTTTCCCTTGTATCTTGTATTGAACTTGTCGATTACCACCTGGATGGTCCCTGAATCATCCGAACCATGACCAAAAGTGAGTGTTATCTCGCCACTTTGAGTAGGGAAAGTACCAGCAAGTAGCGTTGATCCCGCAACTCCAGCTCCAGCAAGTGTTATAAATTTTCTTCGTTTCATTTTATAAAATCAAAGCAACAGCTTCTGTTTTTTATGTTCCTTAATGCTTTTTACTGCTTCGTTCTTGGGGCTTACCAAAACCACCCCACAATTACTGCAGTGGTAATAAACAATAAAAGCGACCAAAAACGGTAATTGTTCCAAATGGGCACGCCTTTTAATTCCTTAGTTTCCTCATGCCATAATTTAGGGGTCCAGATCATACCTTCAGTTTTTTCCGGGGCATCGGCAGTACTTAACTTACTACCTATAATCAAAATCACGAAACTGAAAATAAGCATAATAGCGGCACTGTACAAAAAGTGTATATAGAACAACCCCATAACCTCTACGGTGGCAAAGCCAATGATTCCCAATATTAAGCTCAGGACCAAAGAGGCGAAAGCTCCGTGGCGATTGGCACCTTTCCAGAAGATACCTCCAATAAACAAGGCGACTATAGGTGGGGTTGTATATGCCAGGGTCGATTGAAAGTAATCCCAAAGTGATGGGAAATTCTGTATTTGTGGTGCCCAGAGTACAGCAATGATCATAACGGTCAACGTCGTAATACGACCTGCTTTCACCAAACCATTATCTGATATATCAGGCCAAAATGGTTTTACAAAATCCATTGTAACCAAGGTTGAGGTTGAGTTCAAAACAGAATCTACCGAAGAGGTAATGGCTGCAACCAAGGCGGCCAGAATCACACCTTTCAATCCCACGGGGATCAGATCTGCCACCAATGTCGGAAACACCAAATCGGGTGTTTGAAGATCTGGGTACAGAACAATGGCGATTACCCCTGGTAAAACCATGATAAACAGGATAGGAAGTTTTAAAAAGCCCGCGAATATGGCTCCCATACGACCGTGATTAAGCGATTTGGCGCCTAACACCCGTTGTACCATTGCCTGATCCGTAGCCCAGAAATATATTCCAATGAACAATAATCCGGTAAATAGGCCGGGCCAAGGCAGGTCGGGATCGTCCGCAGGTTGAATAATGTGCAGAGCCCCTTCTGGAGCTGCTGACTCCAGCGCCTCCCAGGAAGGGATAGCATCCATGGCATAGTAAAATACAATGGCTCCTCCGATAAAAAGTACCACTGCCTGAATGGTATCACTCATAACCACCGCAGAAAGTCCGCCGAAAATCGATAATACCCCTGCGAGTAGGGCAAGTACCAAGACCCCAAGCCAAATAGGGGTACCTGGAAAGAGAATCAAGGCAACTAGCGCTCCTGCATACAAAGCACCGGCAGAACTGAGAAAAGTAGCAAAGAATATAAGGATCACCGAAAAGATCCGTCGTACACGATGGTCATATCGTCGTTCCAGGAATTCAGGCATTGTGAAAACTCCCGATTTAATATAAAACGGCAATAAAAAGAAAATGAAAAAGATAAGTATAATGGCGGCCATCCATTCGTAGCTATATACCGCGATTCCTCCTGCATAGCCTGCACCAGCCAAGCCAACAAAAGAGGAACCGGACATATTTGTAGCGAATAAGGAAAAACCGATCATTGGCCAGGTAAAACTTTTACCCCCAAGAAAATATCCCTTACTTCCAGATTTCTTCTCCCTAGTTAACCAAAGAGGAATAACCTTACTTAAGATCAAGTATCCTATTAAGATGCATAGATCAAGTGTAGTTAACTCGAAGGTCTTGAACATTGGTTTTTAGGCTTAACAGGTTACCTCATTGAACATTGAAAGCAAATTAAGGTATCCTATGGATGGTTTTAAAGTACTTCAATATAAGCCTAATTCTTTAAAAATGGCAATAGAATATTTATTAAGGCCAAAATTTATAGCGTAATGGATTAAGGGAACAGGGAAAATATAAGTAGGACTTGACCATAAGGAACATTGACAACAGTAAAATCCCAATCTGGATACCATTGCCAACGGGACGGGCATGAACTGGACTTCTCACTCAAGTTTTTCCAATGAAAAATGCCACCCATTTTTATGGATGGTTTCGTGTAGCTTTTCGCTCTCCCTACTGGACTATTCTCGAACCAATTACAGGAAGACCTAAAGAAACTCTAGGATCTGGTGGATTATCCCTGCCTAAAAATGGGCGTTCCCAGAGGTTGTAGGGTGAAAGATAATTAGGATAAAATTGGTTCGTAACTACCTGATATTCAGACAAAGTATTGTAGGTTAAAAGATTAGAAACGCATTTGAAATTCCTCGGTACGGAAACTAAGAGCGTAGTGTATAAATTACTACCCCCAAGAGGCTCTAACACTTCATGGATATCCACTTGTGGTTTCCCCGTACCAACCCACAAATCTCTTCTCATACTACATGTATGACCACTTCCTTTTCTACTTTAAAAGATTTGCATGAATTTGGGCGCTCCACACTTGTACTGATGGTTTGTTCCGTTTCCTTTTCCTCAACAGGAACAATACTAAGTGCAGTAAGATGCGCCAGAATGAAGGTAAAAACGAATTTTGCGATTGTTTGCATGATGAAATTGGTTTTGATTTTCTAAAACTATTTATTTTCATTGCCTCAGAAAAATCAATTAAGACAAGTTTATTGTAAGCTTAACAAATTTTATTAAAAACCTTTAAATTATTGTTAAAGCTTGTTATGTTATACTCATCCTATTGTATTAAACAAAAACGAAATGGAACCTCCTAGAAGAAAAACAGAAATTGATGAGTATTTTTTAGGATTACTTTCAAGCTGGAAAAGCAAACCCCGCTAGAGTGACTACAATTACAATAGCTATTAAAGCCCCAGCTGAAATCACCACAATAGCCCATGTAGGTAAACCTCCTTTTTTTGCCAGTACTTCATACACCTCATCTACATTAATAGCGAACTTTACTTCCTCCCCAGGATTGTTCTTTACCCCATAAAACTGGCCATCTTCATAGACAATGTACTTGTATTTTACGGTTTCATCAGATGCTGTGGTGATTTTAACCTCTTTCTGTCCCAGTACTGCCTGTTCTAATGTCACGGGAGTTTTGTATACCGAACAACTTTGGAAGAGTATTAAGGCAGTGAGAAATAGCGCAAACGTTTTCAACCATTTTCTAAGTGCTTTCATTGCAGTGGTTTTTAGTTAGTATGTCAAAGAAACTATCCGATAATCTAAAAGTAGGCCCTACAGGTCAGGAAGTAAATAATTTGGGTCAGGGAGACCTTAGAAAACACTATGATTTACAAGAATACAGGGAGGTAGGCAAGCATTAAAAGAAATAATTTATAAGGTATTTGAATCTCTGCCTGATTATTTTAATGAACTCCCCAAAGAAAAGTATGAATTGCTCTTAAAACTTATACCCTATGTATTTCCCAAAGTGAAAGATGCACATTACAAGGAAGGTGATCCAATTAATTTTTAACATAAAACAGTTGTTAGAAAACATTTCTCCCGCTTAATCGCATATTGTTTTTGAAACAATTTGTGGGAAATTTACCTAATTTTACATAAGTGGGATATCATCAATAACTATATCCCTTTGTTAGAGCACAAACATTAGAATCTTATGGTTACAGGTACATATTTCAGTATTAAATCATATTAGACACTTGTTTTACATAAATAAATAATTTATCACTATTTTCTAAAATCAATTGTGACACCTTATGAGTAAACTAAAGGGAATGATAGAAATAAAAAAGCAAGAGTATGACAAGCTGATTGAAGAGAGGGAGCGTTTTAAATTGGTGCTTGAAGGAACTCGGTTGGGTATGTGGGACTGGAATCCTTTGACAAACGAAGTTGTGTTTGATGAACAGTGGTGCGCGATGCTTGGTTATAAGTTTGGTGAAATAAAAAACGAATTGAATGAATGGTCATCAAGAGTTCACCCGGATGATATTGAACAGTGTTTTAAGGATATTCAAAATCATATAGAAGGAAAAATAGAATTTTATGAGAATATTCACAGGATGAAGCATAAAAATGGGAAGTGGCTTTATATTCTTGATAGGGGACGTATTATGAAGAGGGATTCAAACGGAAATGTTATCCGGTTTACAGGCACACATACAGATATAACTAGAGAAAAAGAAGCCACAATAAAGGCCATTCAGTCTAAAAAATCAAAAGAACTCTTTTTTAGCATGATGAGCCATGAACTTAGAACCCCCCTTACAAGTATAATTGCAGCATTTAGTTTATTTGAAAATAAAAAAAATAAATATAAGGGAATTTCAAATTTACTTGATATTACAAAATACTCATTGGAGCACCTCAAGCATTTGATTGACAACTTATTAGACTATCAAAAGTTTGATATGTTCTCAATCGAATTAAATTTATCCCCTGATTTAATAAATAAAGTATTGCAAGATATTCAGACTTCTTTCGAAGGGGAAATCGAAATTCTTGGTTTAAAAATGAGTGTGAATAATACTTTGGCTAACAATGCTTATCAAATAGATAAAATCAGGTTATCTCAAATACTGATAAATCTGGTCTCAAACAGCACTAAATACACTGAAAGAGGTGGACATATAGAAATCTCGGCATGTGATAATACCACAAATAAGAAAGGGAGTATCTTGTTCTGTGTAAAAGATGACGGACGTGGTATTGACAAAAAACATTTCTCCAAGATATTTCAACCCTTTGAACAGGCTACCACTGAGGACCAAGTTATGGGAACTGGTTTAGGGCTAGCTTTGAACAAGAGACTTATAGAACTAATGGGCGGTGAAATTTGGTTGGAAAGTGAACTTGACAAAGGAACATCCTTCTACTTCACAGTACAAGCTAAAGAAATCACCGATAATAACCTAAAGGATAAAGAACCTGAACAAATTGATTTTAATGATTTCGACTATTCCAAACTGAAAATTTTAGTCGCAGAAGATGACATCTTTATCAGAATGGTTTATAAAGCCATGTTTGAGAATAATGGAATTACAAATTATGAATTAGCTGTCGATGGAGAAGAGGCATTGGAAAAATTCCATCAGGGAAATTTCAACCTACTATTATCTGATTGGTATATGCCAAAATTGGATGGTTGTGGGTTGGTTTCACAAATTAGACATAGCAACAAACAAATTAAGATTATTGGATGCTCGGCTAATGTATCAAACGCAGATAAGGATAAATTTTACGAAGCTGGGATTGATTATTTATTGCAAAAACCATTTGATTTGGATAATCTCAATCTAATCTTGGCTAAAGTATTAGAAGATATGTAGTACTAGAACCTTGGACAAGTACAGCAATGTGCCTTGTTAATTTTAACTCTAAGAATACAAGGATGTAAACCTGACAAAAACTGCCCTTATTTCGATTTTGTGTAACAAACGTGTTACAATGATAAAATAAAAAAGGAGTTACATTTCTGTAACTCCTTGATAATTAATGCTACCCTTGCTGTACTATTCTCGAACCAATTTATAGAAGATCCCCGTAATCTCTACGATATAACAGAATTGCTTAATATCTCTAAAAGGGGGGGGTTAAAGAGATATAGTCCTTTACATCCCATAGTATAATTGAACACACTAAAATAGTATAAGATAGTATGGCTTTTGACGACCGACGGACATGACAAAATAGAAGGAATAAAAAAGGGACATTAAATAGGAATACTCTTAAATTGAGAGAGCGTATTAGAATGCCTATTGACCATAAATGGGATTCTGTTTCCAATGATGTTGATAGTCTTGATCAAAGGCAAATAACTAAAGAAAAAACTATGATAGAACGTAGAAAAATACAATTAAAGCAATTGTTTAATTTATAACTTAACTTTGAGTTAACTTGGTCACACTTTCGTGTGACGACGTACAATTTCTTGATGGCGCTACTGAGTACCCTTCTTTGTCAGGTACAGAAGATTATATAGGTACATGTTGGGGGCAATTACCATTTTCCAACAGCTATCAAAGTTGGACAATTGCAAGTAAAGAAAAAGGGCTTTAAACATATTATAGATACCTAATGGTTGAATGTGAATTTTTTGAAGATGATGTGAGTGCTACAGCTCATTTTTATTTAGATAAACCGAGTGCCAATTTGCGAGCAATGCAAGGTGAAACCATAAGACCTTATAATACAAATAGATTAAAATAATTAATTAAAAAATGAAAAATTTAGGTACTACATTCTTATTTCTCTGTTTAGCACTTACCATAAGTGTATGTGCTCAAAATAATCCTCATAATGGTTTAAATAATAATCTTGGCAATTTATACCGAGTTTCAGATGCTAAAACACGTTCTATAAGCCCAGAAAATTTTACAGGTGAAAAAGGTAAAGGAGGGATGGCTAAAATTGGTGAAGGAGCAGCATCAAAACAGGCGAGAGATTTAGGGCAGGGCTGGAAAGTAAGTCCATTTATAAATATAGAGCCTGGAGAAATATTTACTTTGGCAGAAATTGAAGGGCCAGGTAGTATCCAACATATATGGATGACTCCAACTGGTAATTGGCGGTTTTATATTTTAAGATTTTATTGGGATGATGAAACCGAGCCTTCTGTAGAAGTTCCCGTGGGTGATTTTTTTGGTATGGGTTGGGGTAAATACGCCCATCTAAATTCTTTGGCTATTTCTGTTAATCCAGGAAGGTCATTTAATTGTTATTGGCAAATGCCTTTTAGAAAAAAATGCAAAATCACTATGGAAAATATTGATACAAAACCTACTAGATTATTTTATCAAATCGACTATACATTAACAGATGTGCCTGAGGATGTGGCATATTTTCATGCACAGTTTAGAAACCCTGATGCAGACAAAGAAAAAGAAGCATATACCATTGTTGATGATATTAAAGGAAAAGGGCAATATGTTGGCACCTATTTGGCATGGCAAGTAAACAATAATGGTTGGTGGGGAGAAGGTGAAATTAAATTTTATATGGATGGCGATAAAAAATTCCCGACTATCATTGGCACTGGTACCGAAGATTATTTTTGTGGTTCCTATAATTTTGATGTTGGCGGACAATATGTAGAATATTCTACTCCTTATGCTGGTTTGCACCAAGTAATCCGCCCAGATGGTACGTATAATGCCAATCAACGTTTTGGGATGTATCGATGGCATATTACAGACCCCGTTAGGTTTGAAAATGACTTAAAAATCACAATTCAAGATCTAGGTTGGAGAAGCGGAGGAAGATATTTAAAACAAGGAAGCAAAATATCTTCTGTGGCATATTGGTACCAATTAGAACCGCATAAAAAGTTTCCTAAACTATCTTCAAAAGATGAATTAGAGGTAAATTAAGAGATTACAAACTTAGGATGGTTATAATTCATAGCGCCACACACATGAAGAAACCATACACA
>JAAETN010000301.1 GCA_024228355.1 Maribacter sp.
CGCTGGTAAGCCAAAAAAAGTGGCAATAATTGCCTGTGTCAGAAAGATGGTTGTTATCCTGAACACGATGGTGAGAGATGGTGTTTACTGGGATCCAAAAATGAGTTAATTAGTTGGGGTTGACACCATAGTCACTGGTTAAGTGGCGTAACCAGATATTTTAAATTAATTACATTCATTTCATTTTAGGGTCATTAATAAAATTTAGTATAAACATAGATAAGAATGAGCCTATGAAGCCAAAAAAAGCAGTACCTACACCAAAGCCAATGAAGTAACTAAAACCAGCAATCCAAAGTACAGTAATAGAACCCCAAATAAAACCATCTCTTTTTCCTGACTCAGCTGCGAAATACATAAATGAACAAACGCATATTGTTAAGAAAATACTCAATTCACTGTACCGATGGTTTGATTAAATGTACTGTTAATTTAGCCATTTAACGCCGCTGTAATGGGTTTTGGTGAGATGGCGGCCTTTTTGAGTGTCTTTTCAAAAAGGGTGACAGCTTACCAAAACCCCAATTCACAGCCTTGTTAGGTTTTCTGATAAGTCTCATTGAACAACATCATAAGCTTGCATATGCTTAATATCGCCTCGGGCTTCAGCTCTAAATATAAGCTCACCACCTCGATCAACTATTTCATAATGGCCTACGCC
>JAAETN010000302.1 GCA_024228355.1 Maribacter sp.
ATCAAATATCTACTTGACCACATCGGCGCCGCCGACACGCTGGAGAAGCTCGAAGCCCTACTGCCCTGGAATGAGCCGCTAGAGAAGTTCGCAAAAAAAGTGAATGCCTTCGATGGGAAGCAATAGGCGGATTTAAGGGCTCTTACTATTTTTATACGTGAAGTCATTTAGCTTTGAACTTCCATTTCTATTACGCCAGATAACAACGTTTTCTGCTGACGTATTAACGCCTTCTATAATCGAAGATGTTGAAACAAGAGAATTTAGTCCATCGTCATCTTCAAATAACTTTATTTGAATCTGACTCAAAGACCGATGGAGTTGGCCATTGTGTATGCCACACCCCCTTTTTACCAGATTTGTTAAATGCCAATTTCGATCATAGTTTTCTATTAGCCACTCTTCAAATCCTTTTAGCTTATGACTATCTTTTGGTTCATAGTTATCTATTATTAAATTAGATACCTTATCAATATTTGAATAGGTGCCCGCATAGATCAGTGTCTTTCCATCCGCTTCGTTTAATATTGAAATTAGAGCATCACTTTTCTTGTTTTCATCATTACCAATTTCTTTATAATAATCATACTTTTCAAGGTACACCGTATTAAAATCAACCCGAGTAAACTCCATATCCTTTGTGAACAAATTATCATTCAAATGTGAAATATTCGGAGCAAGGTAATATTTTTGAGCAGCTAATTCGCCAAGTTTTAATATTGCCTTCAATAATGATGGTGATCTTTCCTTATCAAAGTTAGCGCTTGCCTTATAGAACTCATCAATAACAAGAATATCAATTCGCTCAAGAATATCTGCATAATGAATTGCTCTCTCTTGCGGAAAAATAAGGATATTTTTATCCGCAAGTGAAACATCTGATGTGGTTATGATTTTATATTCATGACCAAATTTAATCTGAAGCCTTCTCCTGGTCTCATCTGTAAGTGCAATTGTTGGGACAATAATTACGACGTTTTCAGGTTTCTTGATTGATATGAATGAATCGATAATGAAGCTTTTACCAAAACTGGTCGGTGCACTGACAGCAATGTTTTTCCCTAATATCAGCTTGCTTAAAATAGATGATTGCTCTCTGTGTAGTGTTACTGGCTCTTCCCCCCCAACATCGACCTTAAAAGATTCAAGAATGAACCTTTCCTGCCAACTTGAAGTATCTGGATCGAGATATGGAAAAAGGCCTACCTCTCTAATTAAGTGATTAAGTAGTGGAGAATATTCAATAGGGCGTCTCTAAAAATTGCTTCGATGGTACAATGAAAGTCACAAGTAGCTCAGCAGGAATTTTTATCAATGCTTCAACCCAGTTTTTTCGATTTAGATGATCGCCATAAAAAGTTGGACGAAAAGGATCCCCTCGTCCACCTGAATCAACTAATAGACTGGGAGGACTTCAG
>JAAETN010000303.1 GCA_024228355.1 Maribacter sp.
GCGGTCGTGAAATTTTCAGACAACTCGAAAATGAATACAATCGATTAAGGGATTTTGTTACAAATAATTCCTGAGCTAAACCCCCGGCTTTGCCGGGGAGAATGGCAAAAGCTATGCTTAAGTATTTATTAAAATAACCTCCTCCTGTATATTGCAATTTGGAATGCTTGAAGATTTGCAATATAAAACAGAAGGAGGCAAAGATGAAAAAAAGTTTATCACATACCGTATGGGACTGCAAGTACCATATTGTTTGGGTTCCCAAGAAACGGCGTAAGATAGTATACGGTAAATTAAGAGAGGAAATAGGTACAATATTACGACGACTAAGTGAGTACAAGGGTGTTGATGTGATAGAAGGTAAAATGTGCATAGATCACATTCACGTGTGCCTATCGATTCCCCCGAAATTTTCAGTATCAACGATTGTAGGTTATTTAAAGGGGAAGAGTGCAATGATATTGTTTGAGAAGTACAGTCGCTTAAAAAAGAATTTCCGAGGTCACCATTTCTGGGCAAGAGGATATTATGTGAATACCGTAGGGCTTGATGAAAGAAAAATTCGGAAATA
>JAAETN010000304.1 GCA_024228355.1 Maribacter sp.
GCATTGCATTCTTAGTGTTCAACCCTGAAGGTATGAGATGCATTTGTATTGTTACAACCTCAATGTTTTCGAATTCAACACATGTATTTAACATGGAAGATGCTAAGGGCATTAGTTTAGAATTACTGCATTGGTCTTTTAAGTTGTTGTTGAGGGGGGTCTCGAAATGACAGTGAAAAATGAGGATATGGAGTTTGGAAATAAGCTTGCCCTATTACCGAAAAACAAGCACAACCTTAAATTAAGCAATGGTGATCGAGTCGCTGTGATTGGAAGCGGTCCGGCTGGTTCTTTCTTCAGCTTTTTTTTATTAGAATTGGCAGAAAGAACGGGATTAGATGTCCGTGTGGATATTTATGATAATAAGGATTTTTCCAAGTGTGGTCCTACCGGTTGCAATCATTGTGGTGGGATCATTTCTGAGTCGTTAGTCCAGATTCTTGCGGCAGAGGGAATCAATATTCCGACTAATGTAGCTAAAAAAGGTATTGAGTCATATGTTTTGCACATGGATGTTGGAAGTGTGAAAATTGAAACGTCTGTTTGTGAAAAGAGA
>JAAETN010000305.1 GCA_024228355.1 Maribacter sp.
AAGAATTTGCTATTTAAAAAAATAAAAAAGAATGCCTACAACACCGGGTGTTCCCAGGCGGTCTCCCATCCAAGTACTAACCCGGCCCAACGGTGCTTGACTTGGCAGATCGGACGGGATGCCGTATACTCACCGTGGTATGGTCGTAGGCATCAATGTTACACAAACTTCGCCTTTTATTCCTTTTCTCCACGGAAGATCAAGATTTTACACCTTTACCAAGCGGTTTAAAATACCGTAAACTCTGGTAGATAGACACCAATACGAGGGTCACGCGGTACGTAATGAGGTTTGTTTAAGAAATTTAAAGCCGCAGTAAACAAATTTTTACAGCATGTTACCGTGACTGCCGCTAACAATTGTGCCAATTTTTAGCCCTCTAGCTTCATCCATTCCAGAGAAAAAAATTTCCAAATAGATAGTGGTTTTCAGTACTTAAGAAATTTGAAGAAAAAAATGATTTATTTTAAAAAAATTGAAACTGCTCCTACCCCCACTAAATCGACCCCGCTGAGTTCAATGGTACCATCTAAAGTTGCATCCGATGAGCAGAAATCGATATACGCTGTGTATCTTGAGAATTATGGGCCTAAACGTTTTTTTGTTCCCAGGAAAAATTCCTCATACTCGATATAGTAGGCAATAAACTGCATTTCGAACTTCGAAAAAACGTGGAAAACGAGATATTATTGAAAATAGCTTAAATTAGACCAGGAAAAGACTGTACTTATCACAATACTTAATTTAAAGCAGGTGATTAAAATTTCCGTGAATTAATGCTTACGAGTTGGACTTCAAATGTACATACAATGAAAACTTCGATCACGTTTCAAACGCCATGAAAAAGCTAAAGACATGATCCAAAAATTGAAAAATTTCAAATCATGAAAAATCGTAAAGTACCTCTTGTTTAGACTGTTTCAGATTCTTTTAGAGTGGGGTTGCAAAGCTGAAATTTTGCATGATCTCTTACTTTTCTTGGCTCTAAATGACCTGACAGTTTCGTTATTCCAGGCTAAAATTTCTTAAACAAACCTCATTACTTACCGCGTGACCGTAGCCCCGCCCATAAGGGGCATTAAAGTTAGATAGACCCTGGGGGCTAATTATCAGATTTTATGGTATTCAGTTTAACCTTTACTTTTGCACATTTCTTGACTTTGAAATATTCGAAAAATAACAAGCCTAAAGTGCGCGTAAAACGCGCTTCAGTTGAAACCCAGGGTTGGGATTTAATTTTCCGTGTCGGGACCCCGTTGAATACCACATACCAAGAATTTCAGCCTAATTTTGAATGTCTCTGTAGAATTCGGCGACCAAGAAAACCCCCGGAGACACGTTTTCGCGATTTAAAAAGGAGTAATAATGCAATTTAGTGAACATCGCGCAATCCGAGGTCGAT
>JAAETN010000306.1 GCA_024228355.1 Maribacter sp.
CTTTAGGGTTTAGTAATATTGTGGAAACCCACGACCTTTGGTCGTGGTCAGAGTACAAAGGCTTTGCCAAATAAAAAGACTCATTGTTACAATCTGAGTTGAGTTGTCCCCACAACATCAACAAAGGAGTAACAAATGAGTCGATTTCGTAGATTATCGCATGCGTTATGGCATTGTCAATATCATATTCTTTGGACACCGAAATACCGTTTAAGGGTTCTAACAGGTCAAGTTGCAAATGAAGTAAACAGGTGTATTAGGGCTTTTTCAGAGCAAAAAGGTTGTGAAGTTATAGAGCTAAGTATTCAGATTGATCATGTTCACTTGATTGTTATGGTACCTCCCAAAATTTCGATATCGGATTTTGTTGGTATAGTCAAAGGCAGAACCGCGATTCGAGTACTGAATAAATTTAAGAATTTGAAGCAAAAGCCCTATTGGGGTAATCATTTCTGGTCAAGAGGTTACTGTGTTGATACGGTAGGTTTGGACGCAGAAAAGATTCTCAAATATGTTAGGTATCAAGAAAAAAAAGAGAATCCGGCAGAAACCCAACAGAAATTTAAAATTTAACTATACCAAGGGGGGGGGCAACTCAACCTTGCTTCCTTTGGGAGGAAGGCAATTTTATTCCCTTATAGGGGTTACCCCAAAGCCACCTGCTTTGCAGGTGGATTCTTTACTTTTTACAGGTATCATGGATTATTTTGCAAATGAGGATGGTGTTAACTGGTTTTGCAAACACATGTTTCAAAAAATAAA
>JAAETN010000307.1 GCA_024228355.1 Maribacter sp.
ACTGCCATTGTCGATGGCTATGTTCCCTGGGGTGTTGTCGGTTGAGATATCCTGGTTGTCCGTACTACCTGGCACGGATAGGTCGAAGTCGTTACCTGAAGGGGTAATGGTCACGGAGCCGTCCCCCGATGTGATCGCCTGCAACTCATTTGCTGGGTTGGCATCCGCATCGTCGATTGGTAAGGCCGCTAATTCCAAATCTGTTGCCAGCATACTTAAATCTGCCGTAGTTGGATTTCCATCTTCGATAGCAATGGTAAGGTCCGTTCCCACCAAAGTAGCCGTTCCGAGGTTCTGGTCATCACTCCCTGCTGGTACCGACAAGTCAAAATCGTTTACGCCCGTAGGCGTGATTGTCACCGACCCATCAGCTGAAGCAATGGCCTGAATCTCATTGGCAGGATCGGCATCTGCATCGTCGATTGATAGGGCTGCCAATTCCAAATCTGTAGCCAGCGTACTTAAATCTGCCGTAGTCGGATTGCCATCTTCGATTGCAATAGTAAGGTCAGTTCCCACTAGGTTTGCCGTCCCAAGGTTCTGGTCGTCACTCCCTGTAGCTACCGATAAGTCAAAATCGTTTACGCCCGTAGGTGTGATTGTTACCGATCCATCAGCTGAAGCAATGGCCTGAATCTCATTGGCAGGATCGGCATCTGCATCGTCGATAGGTAGTGCTGCCAGTTCAGCATCTGTTGCAAACGTCGGGTTTAAATCAACGGAAGGTAAAATGTTCGCACCTTCTGCAATATCCAATCCTGTACCATTTAAGACAAAACTGGTAATCAATTCGTCAGTTGGATCTGGCGCGCCAGCAAGTAAAATTGCAGCAGATAGCTCATCTTTTAATTCTTGTATGGCTCCTTGGACATCAAGGGAATTGATTGTAAGATAACTAGTGAAAGGCACTTCAAATGCTTCTTGATCGTCGGTTCCCCCTCCACCTAAAATGGGGGTCAAATCTACACCTGTACCGTCATCAATATTCAAAACATTACCTGCTAAGCTTAGATTTTGATCGTCTGTATCAACTCCTCCTAATATTGGCGTCAAATCAATGGTATTTCCATCTTCAATTTGAATGGTATTACCAGCTAATGTAAGGGTCTGGTCATCTGTATTGTCCAAAAAGGCAGCAAGATTAATTGGTGTTCCGCCATCTTCAAGTGTTAGTATATTTCCAGCTAATGATAATTGTTGGTCGTCAGTGCCTCCCGAGCCTAAAATTGGCGTCAAATCAATGGTATTACCATCTTCAATTCCCAGAACATTTCCAGCCAATGTCAAATTTTGATCATCAGTTCCTCCGCCCCCGGCCAAAGCCGATAAATCAACATTTTGTGTATTCCCACTTTCTAAAGTAATCGTCAGAATGTTTGTTGCATTATTAAAGTTAAATGCGGTAATGGTTTGGTCATCAGTATCAACATTGTCCAAAAAAGGATTTAAATCCACGGTTCCGCCACTCTCAAGGGTAAGGATATTGCCACCAGTAAGTGTCAGTTGCTGGTCATCAGTCCCTGTACCACTAATTGAGGAAAGGTCAATGGTATCCGTACCTCCATTTTGTAGTATAAGGGTTATTATATTAGTAGCAGGATTAAATGAAAAATTTGTAATGGATTGATTATCCGTATTATCTAAAAAACCACTAAGATTTACGGTATTACCATTGTCAATACTTAGATTATTACCAGCAAGGGAAAGATTTTGACTATCACTCCCTGTATTGTTAAATGCATCCAAAGGAACCCTAGTCTCGATTCCTTGCTCTATAATGACCAAATCATTTCCATCAATGACAGCGCTTGTAATTAATTCATTAGATAAACTCGTATCCCCATCTGCCGCAATGGCCGCAGTATTGGCCACTATTGAATTTAGTATGGCCGAGTTATCATAATATGCCCCACCGTTATCGGTCAGAACATTCCCTGCGACATTACTTACGATTTCCGCTCCAGTAATAAATCCCGGGGTATTGTTAAAGTTGCTCAAGGTAATTTGGTCGGTATCCAAGGCTTCCAACCCAACGGCATTTTCGGCTATTTCGTTCCTGCCTACCGCATCATTACCTATTTTACTTTGTCCGATAGAGTTATCCTGAATATCATCCCCATTAATGCCACCGTCAACAATTTGTTCAGTTCGAATGCTATTTGGCGCAACTTCAATGTGATTGTTTTCTCCATTGGGAGTTATAACTATTGTACTGTTCGTGTTTATCAAGGGATCTGTGGTTAAATTGGGAATACCGCCAACTTCCTCACAAACATTAATCCACAGCGCCCCATCATAATAATGAATACATTGCAAATCGGTATTGTAAACGATTGCTCCCGCACTGGGAACAATAGCATTCATTTGCTCCGTATTTATACGGGTTATGACCAAAACACGGGAATTACTCTCCAATTCCAACACAGAGGTAGCATCGATGTTTTGGGGATTGTCCCCAATTTTTATTTGGCCTTTTACTTGACCGCTAAATAAAATGCTGAAAATCAGAAATAATAGTGCTCGTTGCATGCGAAAAACAGTTTAGAAATATTCGAATATGGGGGACTAACAAAAATAAAATTATATGGGCACTTACCTAATTTTAGGAGATAAAATAACCGCTTATTGGGATAAAGGGCACCTTATTTTGGACAATGGGTTTTTAGAAGGGTGCAAAGGCCATTCTCAGCAGCAAATACCCATTTGTGTACAAGCTTTGACAAATTAACAAAAGTTTAGAGCCGTCTTCTTTTGATATACCGTTAAGTTGTACTTTCTTTATATTTTTAAAATCATTTTAATGAAATTATTATTACTCTCTTTTTGTTGTTTTTTGTATGTGTCAATAGGCTTTGCCCAAGATGATGATCGTAGTTTTCTGAGAGGGCAGGTGCTATATCGAAATGCCTACGTTCCTAATGAAAACGTCATCAATACCACTTCGGAATTTGCCACCATAACGAATAATAAAGGAGAGTTCTTAATAAAGGTGAAGCTGGGAGACGAGCTTGTTTTTACCGCAATCAATTATCAATTGCAGATTGTGATTATAACCGAGGAAATTATACGTAGAGGTAGGTTGGTTGTCGAGGTCAATGAAAAGGTGACCCAATTGGATGAGGTTGTAGTGACCCCTGACGATCAGGAAAAATTCCTTGAGGTAAAAAATGAGGAGTTCAAAGACTTTGAATATGAGGCAGATCGGTCCACTGAAGTCGAGAATATTGCAATGCCTGAATATACACGAGGTATGAAAGATGGGATTAATTTCGTGAATATTTTCAAGGCCCTTGTAAATTCGAACAGATCAGTCGAAGAAAAACGACCTCCTTTAAAAATAAGTCAGGTAATGCGGCAAGTATATGAAGATGAGTTTTTTGTAAAAGATTTAAAACTACCGCAAGACCAAATAGATGCATTTTTGATTTATTGCGACGCGAAATTGCCTACCCAAACTTTAATGAAAAAAGAAAATGAATTTCAGTTGATTGATTTTCTGGTGACCCATAGCAAAACGTTCTTGAAGCAAATAGATGACGAGGAGTAACATACTTCTGGTTTTTTTTGTTTCAATAGGCACCTCCCTAGGTGCCCAAACCCTTTTTACCAAACAGATTGAAGGACGGGTATATAGTGAAAGTGGGGATGTTGCAGCTACCCATGTGCTTAATATAACTTCCAAGAAGGCTTCGATTACCAATAACGACGGTTTTTTTTCAATTAGGGCCAAACTCAATGATACCTTGGTATTTTCGGCTATTCAATACATAAGAAAAACCATAGTTGTTACCCCTGCCGTTCTTGAAAGTAAATTGCTCTATGTACCCTTAGAGGATGCCATTAACGAGCTCGATGAGGTAATTGTAATGCCCTATAATCTTACAGGTGATATGACAACGGATTTGGCCCGTACAGAAATTGAACCAGTGGTCACTGCCTCAACCTTAGGCTTGCCGAATGCCTATGTAATACCACCAACCCAAGCAGAACGTAAATTAAACGAAGCTACTACGGGAGGAGGAATAATACCAATAAACCCGGTCCTCAATGCCATTACCGGGCGAACCAAAATGTTGAAGCAAAGAATTGCCAGAAATGAAAAATACGAACGCACCCAAAGGGTAAGGGCCTTTTATCCGGATTCGCTATATAGCACTGAATTTAAGATTCCTGTGGAAAATATTGATGATTTTATGTACTACTGCGAGGTAGACACTGCTTTCCAGATCCTGGTAGATACCCATGACCGGTTCAGAATATGGGAATATATGCGAAAAAAAAGCCTGGTTTATAGAGCGAACAATGTATTGAAATAGTATAATAGTCTGGCACAATGATTGCTTAATTTTGATTGATAATTACAAAAAATGAAATATTTAAAAAAGAGTCTGTTTATTCTGATCTTGCCATTGGTAGCTTTTACGGTTGCGCACAAATTTTATGTAAGTGTCACCAATATTTCCTATTCCGAAAAGGACCAGGCATTACAGATAACTTCGCGAATTTTTATTGATGATTTTGAACAGGTATTATTAGAGCGCTATGGTGTTGAAACACAGCTATCAACAGATTCAGAGTCGGATTTAGCCAACAAATACATAGAAAAATATCTCAGGACCAAATTCTTACTGTTCGTCGATGGTAAACAAAGGCCATACAATTTTCTAGGAAAGAAATATGACAACGATATTATGATTTGTTACCTGGAAATTCCAAAGGTTGATATTGATCAAATCAAATCCCTAGAGGTGCAGAACGAATTACTTACCGACCTTTTTGATGAACAGCAAAACGTAGTCCATTTTAAGATTAAGGGCAAGAAGAAAAGCTTCGTGCTCATCAGAGAAAATAATAAAGGAATGTTAAACTTGTAACATTTATTATCAAATCGTTAAAAAAACTTTAATTTTCGCGCTTTAAAAAAACAAAATAATGTATAAAGTAAAGTATTGTATTGCTTCATTTTTCTTTTTATTCACGGCTGTTTTGACAGCTCAAGAAGTTGAACAGAAAGAAAGAGAACCTGGTCATACCAATCAAAGTAAATTCAAACAAATGTACGAGGAGTTTGCTACTCCAAACACCTATCGTTCGGCATCCGGGGCTCCGGGTCCTGATTACTATCAGCAACAGGCTGATTATAAAATGGATATTGAGTTGGATGACAAGAACGCCAAAATTTATGGCACGGAGACCATTACCTATACCAATAACTCACCAGATGACTTGGAATTTCTCTGGGTACAATTAGATCAGAATGTAAGGGCCAAGGATAGTAAATCACCCCTAAGAGATGGGGGTGGAGTACCTTTGGCAGAGCAGCCAGGTGGTTTCGCAGGCAAATATCTAAATAAACCTTTTGACGGGGGTTTTAATATTGAATATGTAAAGGATGCTTCTGGAAAACCACTTTCATACACCATTAACCAGACGATGATGCGGGTGAACATTGCACAACCCTTAAAAAGCAAAGCACAAATTTCATTTTCAATAAAATGGTGGTACAATATTCCAAATCATACCGTAAATAGAGCTAGGTCTGGTTATGAACATTTCCAGAAAGATGGTAATAACGCCTATGTTATAGCTCAGTTCTTTCCGAGAATGGCAGTTTATAATGATGTAGAGGGGTGGCAAAACCATCAATTTTGGGGTAGTGGTGAATTTGCACTTCCTTTTGGCGATTATGAGGTAAATATTACGGTCCCTGCTGATCATATTATGGATGCAACAGGTGAGCTACAAAATAGAAAGGAAATCTTTTCAAAAGAGATGATGAAAAGATACGAGCAGGCCAAAAAGTCCTATGATAAACCTGTTCTAATTGTAACACAGGCCGAAGCTGAAGCTGCCGAAAAAGGTTTCTCTGAAAAAAAGAAAACCTGGAAGTTCAAGGCCCATAATGTTAGGGATTATGGTTTCGCTACTTCAAGAAAGTTCATTTGGGACATGCAAGCTGTAAAAATAGGCAGTAAAGATGTTATGGCGGTATCGCTATACCCGAAAGAGGGTAACCCACTTTGGGAGGAGTATTCTACAAAAGCGGTAGTGCAGACACTTCGTACGTATTCAAAACATACTTTTGATTATCCTTATCCCAAAGCAATTTCAGTGCACGCCAAAAACCAAGGTATGGAATACCCAATGATATGCTGGAATTATGGTAGGCCAAACGAAGACGGCAGCTATTCAGATCGTGTAAAGTATGGTATGATCAGTGTGATAATTCATGAAGTAGGGCACAATTTCTTCCCTATGATCGTAAACTCAGATGAGCGTCAGTGGGGATGGATGGATGAAGGTTTGGATACTTTTATGCAATATTTGGCTGAACAGGCATTCGGGGAGGCAAATCCACAGGCTGTGGCTCCAAATAAAGCTTATCCTTCAAGAAGGGGAGCTCCTGCCAAAATTGTTCCATATATGAGTGGTGATCAAAGCACGATTTCGCCTATCATGTCTAACCCTGAAAACGTATATCAATTGGGGCCAAACGCTTATGGTAAGCCTGCAACCGCACTTAATATATTAAGGGAAACCGTAATGGGTCGGGAATTGTTCGATCATGCATTCAAAACATATGCACAGCGTTGGAAATTCAAGCACCCTACGCCTGAGGATTTCTTTAGGACTATGGAAGATGCTTCTGCAGTCGACTTGGATTGGTATTGGAGAGGTTGGTTCTATACCACTGATTATGTTGATATAGGAATAAAAGGAATCAAGAAATACTATGTCTCTGACAAGCCGGGCAAAAAGATGCAGGAATATTTGGCGGCGAGAAACCTAACAGAAGCCGATTTACCTCCTTTGGTTTATTTGGCCGATGAGGACAGTGAGGGATTTGACACTAACCTAAAAGGAAAGGCTCCTTCAGAAAGTTCCAAAACCTTAAAGGAATTCATGATGGACAATATGACTACAGCGGAAAGAGCAGCGGTTAAAGAACCAAAATTCTTCTATGAGGTTACGTACGACAAACCAGGAGGAATACCAATGCCATTGATTGTTGAATATACCTATGCTGATGGTACCAAGGAGAACATTACTTATCCTCCGGAAATTTGGAGAAAGAATGATGCCGAGGTGAAATTGGTATTGTCCTCGCAGAGCGAATTAGTGGGCATTGTCGTTGATCCAAAATCAGAAACTGCGGATATTGATCCAACAAACAACGCTTGGCCTAAGAAAGAAATGCAAAACGATTTTGATAAGTTCAAAGAGAAAATAAAAGGATAGTATTTGCTATTGAACACAGAAAAGTCCTGGCGTTACTGTCAGGACTTTTATATTATCTGGTAAAATGGTAACCCCTGCAAATTATTAATACCGTTAGCTATCCAAAATAGTATATAAACAACTTTTTCAGGAAATTTTGTCATTCCGTCCTTGATGCGGAATCCAATTCGTACATATAGATTCCTGCCTGCGTAGGAATGACAATTAGCTAATTATCATGTATAATAAATCAAAAAGATGTATAATCTTAACTTAAAACTATCTATTTCCAATCCAATGTGGTTTAATTAGCGATTATTCTTCACTATATTTGGGGTATGTATTCCATGTTATTTTTATTTATCAGCGGAGGTGAGATCTTCTTTATCATGTTCATTGTGGTTATGGTATTTGGTTCAGACAAAATCCCTGGAATAGCCAAGAGTCTTGGAAAAGGTATGCGCCAACTTAAAGACGCAACAGAAGATATAAAACAAGAAATTCAAAAAAGTGCTGAAAAGCAAGGAATTGATACTAGTTTTGTTGAGGATATCAAAAAAGATATCGATGACGTCAAGGACAATATTAGTTCAGGAATTGGAGAAGATATTAAAAAGGGAGTCAGTGATGTCAAAAAAAAGGTCGATGATGTCACGGGTACCATAAAGCGCCAATAACAATTCTCCTATGCTAGAAAGAATTCTGCAATGGGATAGGGAAACATTGATTTACTTGAACAGTTTGGGTATAGAGGAGTATGACTTATTTTGGTCTACCGTTACAAATATCTATACTTGGATACCTTTGTTCTTATTTTTTTTCCTTTTGATTTTTTGGAAATTTCCAAGAAAAGAGGGCATTTATATGGCATTGACCGTTATTTTTTTAATTTTCTTTATACTTATTGCTACTGATCTCACCAAAGAGTTTTTTGGTAGATTGAGACCAAACAATAATGCAGAAATCAATTCTTTGATTCGTGTATTAAAAAATCCTTCGAGTTTTAGTTTTTTCTCTGGGCATGCGGCCAGCTCTTTTTCTATCACAACTTTGATGGTCTTATTTCTTAGAAAAAAAGTAAAATGGTGTTGGGTTTTTTATGTCTGGCCCTTGTTATTCGCCTTGAGTAGAATATATGTTGGAGTTCATTATCCAATAGATATTATAGTAGGGGCAATCGTAGGTCTTCTAACAGCCTTTGCTTTTTACAATCTTTATAAGAGGGTCATAGTACCCTACTTAGGGTTAACCCATCCCTAATTGGTAATAGAACAGTTTCAATTCTTGGGTCATTTTTGAGCATCTGATTATAAGCTACCAGTACTTTTGTGGTCTTATCTTTTGCATCCAAGGGTTCTACAACCTTACCTGACCAGAGGACGTTATCAGAGAGAATGATGCTTCCCGGTACAGTTTTTTGCATGATCGCTTCAAAATACTTCAAGTATTCCCTTTTTTCGGCGTCGATAAAAACCAAGTCAAAGTCTATATTCAGTTGAGGGATGATTTCCAGCGCATCTCCAGTATGCTGAATAATTTGCGAACCATATCCGCTTTCATCAAAATAACGACGTTGAAAATCCGTGAGTTCTTCATTGATGTCAATGGTGTGCAATTGTCCTTCTTTGCTCAAGCCTTCGGCTAAACATAATGCCGAATAACCTGTATAGGTGCCTATCTCTAGGATATTTGTTGGATTTATAATTTTTGAAAGCATACTCAAGACCCTGCCTTGAAAATGGCCTGTAATCATTCTCGGTTGAATAACTTTAAGATGTGTTTCCCGAGAAAGCTCTTTCAACAATTCAGGTTCGTTTGCCGAGCTATCCTCAATGTACTTTTCCAACAAAGGTGACAAAAAGTGCATACGTTTAATTTTTAGTAAAAATATGTAATTATGTACTACCTTGGAATTTCAATTAACAAAGTGTATTGCTATGGATGATGTTAAAATAAGAGCCGCAACACTCGATGATATAAATCTTTTATTGGAGTTTGAACAAGGTGTAATTGAAGCAGAAAGACCTTTTGATGTAACCTTGGGTGCTGACCCAATTACCTACTATAATTTAGAGGAATTAGTAGTGAGCGATGATGCTTCTTTAGTGGTTGCAGAATTTGAAGGTGAAATCATTGGTTCGGGATATGCATTGGTAAAACCTGCAAGACATTATTTGAATCATAAGTTTTATTCGTATTTGGGATTTATGTACACTATCCCAAAATATCGGGGTAGGGGAGTTAATACCAAGATAATAGAAGAATTGAGGCAATGGTCTGATTTTAAAGGGCTTAAAGAAATTCGATTGACTGTTTACGATGAAAATCTTGGCGCCATAAAGGCATATGAAAAAGCAGGATTTAAGAAACATATTATTGAGATGCGATTGGAGTAATTTCGTATCATCCCTGTGTGAAATTATTTAAATCGAAATTGTACTTTTGAACAAAAGAATACTATGCAATTCCAGAATTCATTAGCCTTTGCTCAAAAAATGGATGCAGAGGATAAACTTCACAAATACAGGAATGAATTCCATTTTCCACAAATAAAGGGTAAAGATGTCATCTATTTCACTGGAAATTCTTTGGGACTACAGCCCAAAACTACCCAAGGGTATATTGATGAGGTTTTGAATGCCTGGAAGAAATTGGCGGTCGAAGGCCATTTTCATGCCAACAAACCATGGTGGGATTATCATGAACGCTTAGCAGCACCTTTAGCCAAAATTGTAGGTGCAAATGCGGAAGAGGTGTCGGTAATGAATACCTTAAGTGTGAATTTACACTTATTGATGGTTTCGTTCTATGGACCAACAAATACCCGATATAAGATTTTATGTGAGGAGAAGGCTTTTCCCAGTGATCAATATATGTTACAAAGTCAGGTAAGGTTTCATGGTCTAGATCCAAGGGAAACAATTGTTGAGGTAAAGAAAAGAGAAGGTGAGCACCATTGGAGAACTGAGGATGTTCTAGCCATAATCGATGAAATAGGAGATGAGCTTGCCTTGGTTTTAATAGGTGGCGTTAATTATTATAATGGACAGGTCTTTGATATGAAAACCATTACCATTGCTGGAAAATCAGTAGGAGCACATGTAGGCTGGGATTTGGCCCATGCAGTTGGTAATGTTGAATTGGAATTACATAATTGGGATGTTGATTTTGCTGCATGGTGCAGTTATAAATATATGAATAGTGGCCCAGGTAATGCCTCTGGGGTATTTATAAACAAGAAGTATTTGGGTCAAGATGACATTCCCCGATTTGAGGGTTGGTGGGGCACCAAAAAAGAGACCCGATTCTTGATGAATCCTAATTTTGAACCTATGGATAATGCTGATGCATGGCAAATAAGCAATCCACCCATACTATCATTGGCCCCGTATTTGGCATCACTTAACCTTTTTGAGGAAGTGGGCATGCAAGCATTGATTAATAAACGGGAAAAAATCGTGGCTTATTTGGAGTATATTTTAAAGGAGATTGATAAAGAAGTTGATGGTAGTTTTGAAATTATAACCCCAAAAGACAGAGGTTGCCAGCTATCAGTTTTCCTTCATGGACAAGGCAGGTCCTTGTTTGATTATTTGATGAACAATGGTGTCATTTCCGATTGGCGAGAACCCAATGTAATTCGTTTGGCACCAGCACCATTTTATTGTTCGTATGAAGATATGTACAGATTTGGACAGATCCTAAAGGATGGAATTTTGACAAAAAGAGCGTAGTGCACTTATGCTATTTTAAGTAGTTTTGCCTCCTAGCTAAAAACCTCTAATGAAATCACTTAGATTAATCCTATCCAATCCGCGCTATTTTGGTCCTGCATGGGTATTTGCCAGCCTTAATATTCTATTTGGTACCTGGGCTATCTATATTCCATCTGTGAAGGAAAAGCTGGACATAGATAAGGCAGATTTAGGTATTGCCATTTTCTTTTTATCTCTTGGGGTATTTACCGTATTTCCCATTGCCGCTAAAATTATTAATAAAGTTGGAGTAGGGAAAGCTACTTCCTTGGGGGTTTTATGTAGTAGTTTGGTCGCATTGTTACCTTTACTTGCCCCAAATTATTATTCATTAATGGCATCGCTTTTTCTTTTTGGGGCATTTAATGGTTTTACCGATATAGCCATGAATACTTTGGTCACGGAACTCGAAAAAGAGGATGAGCAAAAATTCATGTCAGCTGCGCATGGCTTTTTCAGTTTAGGAGGCGTATTGGCGGGGTTAGGCAGTTTCTTGATCGTGGCTATTGGAAATCCACCACTGCATATGGGTATTGCTGTTATTCTTGTCCTGGGGGTAAATGCCATTTTCTTTAAAAGATATTATCATATTAAAGCTGCTCCCGTAGATAATGAACCTTTTAGTTTAAAACTCTTTAAACCCTTGATGATATTAGGCATTGTTTCATTTATCGCTATGGGAAGTGAAGGTGCGATTGTAGATTGGAGTGGTCTTTATTTAAAGGAAATCAGTTTAGCTCCTGAAGCCCTGTGGGGTGCAGGATTCCTTGGTTTTCAAATAACCATGACCCTGGGCCGCTTTTTAGGTGACGCAATAAGTACTAGGATTGGCTCAATAAAAATGGTGGCATTAGGTGCAATTATTGCAATTTCCGGGTATGTTTTGGTGCTGACCACGACAACATATTTGTCAATTGCCGGATTTGCTTTAAGTGGACTGGGATTTTCTGTTATGGTTCCTGAATTGTTTCGTATAGGGGGTAACGTCAAAGGAATCGATTCGTCACAAGGAGTTTCCTTTATTGCAGGTTTAGGCTATACAGGATTTCTAATGGCTCCTCCTATTTTAGGATTTATTGCCAAAAGCTCATCCTTGGTAAGTTGCTTTATTGTGCTACTGTGCTGTGGGATCTTGATCTTGGCTGCAACTTTCGTTCTTAACCGTAAACGTGTAAGCAGCTAAGGCAAGCAATTATTTGGTCCTTACTTCAATATTCGTGAAATATAGTTTAAAGCCTTCATCATTTTTATGCATTTTAGCAATATTTAGTCCACCTTTTTCAATATAATCTTCCCATGATGTCACTAAGGAAGCTTCAGTTTGATTGCCCTTTCTAAACACCCATTCCTTAAGTAAATAATCGTCTTCAAAGAAGAAGTCATAAGCATCGCCGGGAGTATAGCCTCCTTCAGAACCATATACAATTGTAAGCTTTTGCATAGGCTTTTTGCTAATAGGGGCAATTTCTTTTTCATGATGGACATACGTGTAATTGCCCTCGTCCCAAATAAGATTAAATGGTGCTAATAGCCAATATTTGTCATTGATAAAACCTCCGTTGGTCTTACTGCTAATGCTATCTAGCTTATTTCTATTGTATGTAATCGTATCGTTAGCGGAAATTGAGGTTATTTCGTTCATTTTCACTTTCCAAATCCATGTTCTTTCAAAATGTGAAGTATCCCTGTCTACATTAAAAGTGAACTGCAACTTATCAACATTATTCCAATATTCAAAGCCACTTTTATAGGCTATTTTTTCAATAAGGCCCAATTCTTTTTCAATGACTTGTTTTTCCTGTTTTTTTTCGGATTTACAACCAATTAGTCCTATGACAAAGATGATCATGATAATATGGGAGTATCTCATTTTTAAGGTTTGTTCAAATATAACTGAATCAATTCATATTCTTGAAATAAAAAAGGAAGGACCATATTCCTAAAATGGGCTATGGTCCTTGCAATAACAATAATAGTGAACTAAGAATATTATACCAATTGATGTATTATTTTGATTTGACCAAAGTGTTGGCTCCTCCTTTGATTTTAATGATGGGGAATTCCGTTCTTCTATTCAATTCCAACTCCTCCGGACTGCAATCTTTTCTGCTCGTGCAGTGATTGATCAGCATACGCTTGCCAAAACCTTTATAAGAAACTATATGGTTTTTGGGAACACCGTTGGCGATTAAATAATCATAGGTGGACTTAGCCCTTCTTTCCGATAATTGGTCGTTATATTTATGACTTCCAATAGGATCGGTGTGTGCTTCCAGTTTAATTATCATATCTGGATAGGTCTTGGTCATAAGCTTGACCACCTTGTCCAATTCGAATGCGGCATCTGGCCTAATATTACTTTTATCGAAATCAAAATAGATTTTATTCAGATCCGCCAAGAGTTTCACATCAAGGATTGGTTCCAATACGATATCCTGACGCATTACTTTTGTAGTCAAAGGTGTTGTTAAGGTATTTATATAAACGCTTTTATGAGGGTGTGTTCGCCTCACAGCGTCTATTCTATAGTTGCTTTTTCTATTTACGAACATTTTATAATAACCGTTTGCATCAGTGATCATTTCTCCAATTGTTGATTGGGTCTTTTGATCGACAATGGTTATTTGTACACTGTCCAATGGTTGATAATTTACCCCATCGGTAACAAAACCCTCGACCGATAAGGAAGGAGTGAACTCAAACTCATAGATATCGTCACTACCAAGTCCGTCTTCCCTGTTGGAACTAACGTATCCTGTTATACCATCTTCATAGGCAAAGAAACCAAAATCGTCGCTCGCACTATTTAGTGGGGCTCCAAGATTAATGACATCGATTATCTTATCATTCTCATCGATTACCGTCGAATAAACATCCAACTGACCAAAACCTACATGTCCGTCTGACGAAAAGAACAAGCTACCCTCACTATTGATGAAAGGAAACATCTCATTACTTTCGGTGTTTACGACAGGACCAGCATTAATGGCTGGGCCAATTCTTCCTCTTTCATGGATCTCTGAGTAGTAAATGTCAGTACCACCAAGTCCACCTGGTCTGTCAGAGGTATAATACAATCTTCTTCCGTCTGGCGAAATAGCGGGGTGCCCTGTTGAATAGTAATCACTGTTGATTCTGAGATTACGATTTACCAGCCACTCATCATCTATTTTAATAGCACTGAATATCTTAAGATTGATCTCTCTTTCGGCACCATAACCTTCTTTATTCTTATAATAGTTATTCCTGGTAAAATAGATTACAGTATCCTTTTTATAATCAGTAGTGAAGATCAATGAACTTTCATGGAATTTGGTATTTACATCACCTTTTAGTTCTTCTGGTTGGGCATCGGGATTATCCGCTTTCACCACAAACAGATCTAACCATGGCTCTTCGTTCCATCCGTAGGCATCGCCATTTACCAGGTCTTTTCTTGAAGAGGCAAAATATAGATATTCTCCTCTGGCAAAAACCCCAAAATCACTTTCAGGCGAATTAAAGGTAGCTGGGGTTACATCATATCTTTCCCTACTATTGAAAACGACAGATGCCAAATTCCCATCTTTTAAAAATCGCTTGATTCGAGAGTCGTTCTTATAGTATTTCTTGTATTTCTTCAACCATTTTTCAGCGAGTTTATGCTGACCATCACTGTATAATGCCATGGCATATTTAAAGTAATAATCAGTTGGAATACTAGTGTTGTTCACAATTGCCTCAAAATGTGGTATGGCTTTTTTGAAATTCCTGATCAAAAGATAACATTCTGCCAATCGCTGGTGGGCATGGGCGGTATTAAAATCCTTAACGATCATTTTTTCGTATTCACCTATCGCCTTTGCATAGGCAAACTGGCCAAAATAGTAATCACCCCGCTTCTGTGCACCGTATTGTGCAACCATGAGCTGGCATATCAGCAATAGGGTAAATAAGATTGATTTTTTTTGAATTGTCTTCATAGTAAATGGCTTTTTGTTCTGGACTAGAAGTATCGTGGTGAAATAACGGGTCCTTTGGATTTTAACCTTAATTCATAGATTAGAATTACCTCATGGGTACCTGTAGTATAGGGTCTGATATCCCCTGTAGGTATATCATATGCATAACCAATTCGAAATTCCTTGCTCACTTGATAATCGATAAGTGCTCCGAAATTCGAGGCATCATTAAATCTATAGGATGCGCCGATCCAAAATTTTTCTGAAAAAAGAAAATTTGCTGTAAGATCGTAAGTAGCTGGTGCCCCATTTGTGAATTTTGCGATTACCGTTGGTTTGAATTTGGTGTTTTCAGAAAGATTGAAAACCAATCCACCAATAGCGTAATAGCTATTACGCTCCAGAGCTTCAAACTCACCTTCATTTAAATCAGTGTTCAATATTCTTGGTGATGATATACCTGCATACCATTTATTGGTACTAATGTATACACCTGCCCCAAAGTTAGGGGACCAATTATTGAAACTGGAATTGAAGAATACGTCATTGGCATCAGGTGTTTCCAATACGTAATTGGTAAAACCAGCTTTTAAACCAAATGACAATTTTGCTGCAGCCGTAACTGGGACCGTATAAGAAAAATCACCATAAACATAGTTGGTCTGCTCAAAACCAAGATTATCGTTGATATAGGATAATCCCAAACCAACACGGTCATTCCGTAATGGGGCATGAACTGAAAGAGTACTTGTTTTTGGATTCCCTTCAATACCTGCCCATTGGTTTCTATGCAATGCGGTAACGTTCAATGTTCCCCTGCTTCCCGCATAGGCTGGGTTTACAGAAATCGTATTATACATATACTGGGTGAACTGCGGTAACTGCTGAGCAGTTACCGAAGCACCTACAGTTAAGAATATTGCAATTAGGTAATTGTTTAATTTTTTCATTTTTGGGGTTTTTATTTTGTACCTAGATAGATGTATCCGTTAATTGGTTCAAAGTCTCTATTAGTCACTTTAATGATATAATAGTAAGTTCCAGCAGGCAGCATTCCAGAATTACCAAATGAATTGCTAGGCGAACTACCTCCCCAATCATTCTGATATTCCACGCCTTCATATACTTTGGCTCCCCATCTGTTGAATAACATCACATCAAACCTAAAGTCACAATTCTCAACACCTTTGATTTCGAAGTAGTCATTCACACCATCACCGTTGGGAGTAACCGTCTTAGATGCTATGATGTCTTTTCTACCGCATGGTACACAGTCTGCATTTACCTTTATTTCAAAGTCAACATAATATTTACAAGTACCATCCAAAGAGGTATAAGCAATAGCGTAATCACCAACCATATGGTCAATAGGATCAAAGAAATTGCCATTTAGAATTACTTCGCCACTTGTTATCGTAAATACGCCGTTAGTGTCAAAATCCTCAGGTAAATAAGATGATAGGTCTATGGTCATATCCTCAACACAAATATCTATTGAGACATATTCCTTTTCAGGTTGCATCACAAAAATTAATTGTTCAAAAGTTGCCATATTACCGCAGCTGTCCATCACATTCCAGGTTCTAACAATCATATAATCATCGGATTCTCCAGAAAATTGTGTTTCTTCGCTGAATTCCACATCAAAATCGCCACAACCTCCCATATACTCAAGAGATGGTACTTCTGGGATAGGGTCACCGCACATTACTGTTACTTCTTCTTCATAGGCACTTGAAGTTATTGGTCCATTGGACATTACAATAATGGTCTGTGTATGTGATGTTGCATTACCAGCACAATCAGTGACATTCCAAACTCTTGTAATAACATATCCTGTAGCACAATTACTATCATTAGTGGCTGTTTCTTCAAAGGTTACAACTACATTGCTTTCACAATTATCGAGAGCAGTTAGTATAGCCGCATCTGGAACTTCATCACAGGTAACGGTTATATCTTGAGGTAAAGCTTCAACAAAAACTGGAGCTATTGTATCCTCAATTGTGATTACCTGGGTATGAACCCTGATATTATTTACACAATCGGTTATAGTCCACGTTCTTGTAATTGTATAATCCGTAGGACAACCATCATCCTGACCTTCAATTGTTTCCTCCAATATAACCGTAATGGCACAAGTACTATCGGAAGTTATTTCGGCAGCATCAGGAATGGTATCACAAGCTTCCAAAGTAATATCCTGGGGATATCCTTCATCGCCATCGTTATCGATGATGTTCACCGTTGCTGTATCATTGGCAAGGATGTTCACCAAAGTGGTTGAGATATTGGAAATAGCAACTTGGAAATTCTCAGTATCCTCGATTATGATGTCATCAATGATATCAATAATTATGGTCTGTGTATTGCTATTTAAACCTCCAAAGGCCAAAGAGCCAATTACAGATGTATAATCCTGTGGGTTCATTGCAGTACCATCAATTGAATTGAAATCTACTGTGAATTCATCTTGAACATCTGCATTCAAAGTAACGTTTAGTGAAACAGTACCCACATCTTCATTTACATCGACACTAGTTACATCGAATTGAACTCCGATTGATGAGTCATTATCGTCATCAAGGATCGAACCGTTGGCCTGTGGTGTGTTTATGGGCACCAGTACATTGGTGGTCCCCGTAAGGTTGACGGTATAGGCCTCTGTGGGCTCTATGATCTCATCGTTGAGTATCGTTACGGTGATGGCATGTTGCTCCCCGTCGGTACCGTTGAACGA
>JAAETN010000308.1 GCA_024228355.1 Maribacter sp.
CGAACAACCAGCAGGGATCGAACTTTTAAATTTCAAACGTCTTAACCATTACACCACAAGACCAAATAGTAATGACTTGTTAAATGTGTAATATAAATCAACCAAAAAAAAACTAAGCAAAAGTGAAAAAACTAAAAACGAAATCGGACTGTAAAACGAAATTGGAAAAAAAAACGAAAACGAAAAAAAAATGAAAAGCGAATTTTTCTTCTTTGGTTGTTGGAATTTTTTTGTACCGAAAATTTTTTTTTGCTGTTAAGACGGCCCACCCGGCAGTGGTTCTAGCTGACATTTACGGTTCAACAGCCAGTCAGTGACCGTGGTCCAGGACGTATATCCCTGTATCAATGTATGGCATCATCTAAGAATCAAAGTTCATATTAGTATCTAATGTCTAACCGGTCGGTTGGTTAATGAACCATCATTTATGCCAATTTGCAAATCATTTAATCAAAACACAGTACTTCCCGATCTTTGTGCAGATTTCTTGCAGACAACAAACCACAGCAGAATGTTATAATGCCATGCACTGGAAATTTGAAAGGTAACCACCGAATTTTTCAGGTCCTGGCACGATTGTAGATATAATGATATATTTTTAGTCTTAACATCAGGAGTCAAAGTTTTAATTTTTTTTAATTTCAAACGTCATAAGTACTACACCACGAGGACAAATATAATAATTTGTTAATAGTGCTTTATAAAACGTCTAATGAACACTTTTGTTTCTGATCAAGCCTGGCACGACTGTAGATGTTATATTTTTGTGCAAAACCCACGAATCCAAATTTTAATTTTCATATGTACTTCAAATGTATTGGACAAAACCTTTATGTTGTCACTTTCATTCTCGACTTTATCAAAACGAGAAAATTTGCCGCTTCGCGAAAGAGAAGATGGATAGGATAGACTATATTGTAATAACTTGTTAATATATTGGATGATAAACCTTTAACAAACAACAGCTGGGATCGAACCTTTGCTTTTTCTGGCGAATATCTTATCCACGGCACCACGTGAACAAATGACCCTTGTTGACAACAATGGCACAAGGGCCTTGACTTCCGTGGAATTTTGTCAAAACACAAAACAACCTCGTTGTCCAATTGCTTTTTTCAAGATTGAAGAACCCTGAACTGTGTCTATGACGATGCAAGTATAATGTTGAACAATGAACAAACATTTATTTCACACACAATTATATACATATGTTCCAACCATCACAAAGCATAATGGTGTTTAAGTCTTGGTATGTATAAACGAATGTAATATTCCCGAAATAGTCATAAAGAAATCGTTTTCAAATGTTACATCCATCCAGTCACCATTTTCATAGTCGCCACTGTCACCACTGTTGTGCCAACTAAATGGACTGGATTTCTCCAAATCCACTTTCCATCTAACATGCAAATTCAATTTTTGTCATAAATGCATGGAAAAGTTCGAATTGGGATTCTGGGATTCTGTGTTGCTTGGCAGTATCAGGTAGAAATCGTTGATTGTTTGTTTAATTTCAGGTATGGTAGAATAACCAATAGAATGAGACAACAATGTTATCCGCTTATCCCCATTCCGAATCGGTTATATCAATTTCAGGTCGGTTCCCTTGATCCATTGATTGAACTTGTCTGGATAACCAACCCACTTGACGAAATGTTCCGTCAGTCCTTTTCGCTGCCTGGTTTTTAAAATTTTTTCGATTCGATATGTTTCATCAGCAGATTTGACAACCTTGACCAGTTCCCAGTCGTAGAAAATCCCTACAATGGGTTCACCATACCAATCGTTGACTTTATA
>JAAETN010000309.1 GCA_024228355.1 Maribacter sp.
TACTACACTACACGGTTTATGGTAAGTTTGCTGGATATTATTTATCAATCGGGTCGGGAAACCCATCTGTTTCATCACATGCCAAAGTATTTCTCTATCTACTCTGTCATATGCTTTAGTAATATCCAATAGGGCAATAAAATTATTTAGTTTATTCCTTTTGGATTTTCGAATCACGGTTTCTAAGACCAACAGGTTATCGGTCGCCCTTCTACCTGGTCTAAAACCATTCTGGATTTCACCGAGTATATCTGATTCCTCGGATGCACCCTGTATCCTATTCGTTAAGATACGGTTATATATTTTACAAATATTACACCCTATCGTTAACGTTCTATAGTTATCAAGTGTGTCTGTACTCCCTTTTTTATGCAAAAACGTAGTACGCAATACATCGTTTTGTTCCGGGAAAACCTCTTCTTCCCATATTTGTAGAGACCACTTAAAAATAAACTGCCTACCCCGGGATCCTAGGTTTTTTAGGAATTCCGGTGGTATATCTGTAGTACCCGCCGATGTAGAGGAGTGTAGTTGATCTATGGCTTTATCCACTTCAAACTTCTGTATGGGTTCCTCCATTTTATGTATTGTATCATGGTCCAGTCTTAATTCTGTTTTAATATTCTGTAAATTAGAATTTGGCCAACACCCTGAGTTGTAAATCTTCTCCCATTGTAATCGAAGTTGTCGTTTAATATCCACCTCTTTAGATACCCAATTTCCCTGGTCATCCCGCAACCCGAACTTTTCCTGGACTGGTTTTTTGTTTTTATTCATGAAAGAGTATAAATTTTTCATATTTTTATCCCTTTCCCGTTTTAAACTATCCATAAATTTGTACGTTTTAGTTGTCTCAATATCTCGTTCCATATCACGGATGGTTTGCCGATATGTCCATATGAGCCCTCGAACCTTGTCAATTTTTCTATTGTCTCTTACTTTATCCGGCTTGGTTAGCAACTTGCTGAGCTGCCTTCTAACTCCAGCCAGTTTACCTCTTAAAAGAGTTAGATGTCGTGGCTCTTTTCTAACCCTTGGTTTATCTGTTTTCCTCCCAATAATTTGTTCACCTGCGTTTTGAATAGCACGATGAATCAAATCATAATTTTCTTGTACTGAATTCGTTACCGTATTTGTAGTACTAGTAAACAAATTGTACTCAACCAGTGTATTATATGTAGGCCAATCCACTGATGTGAAGTCATTCCACGCCGCATTGTTGTTACTGGGACTTTCAACCTGTACAGTGTCAAGTTCCCATTCCCATAGTATTGGCACATGATCGGCATCCAATTTAATTTGGCGAGTTTCATCTATTTCACATTTAGTAAATCTGATTCGAGGATCGTGTAAAATGTAATCCAGGGTTGACTTTGTTTGGTTTTCCCGTTTTCCCTGGGGTACCCAAGTGAATTTACCCTGTGTAATAGGGTTAAAGTTCAACACTTCTAAACCTGTAAGCATAGTCGTATCAATTAGACATTTGCTGGCAGGATCGGTACCATAGTAACCGTCCTTGGATGTTTCAATTTTAGCGTTGAAATCTCCAAGAACGATTACCTCATAATCCTTATCTTGTAATTCCAAAATTCGAACAGTAAGTGCTTGCATTTTTTCTATTAATTCTTCCCTATCGCAATTTACTCCCACGGGGCGGTAGTATACTACCCCAATTGCAATTTTACGTATTCCCGTGTCTAGAGCAATCCACGTCTGATCATATTCCCATTCCTTTTTTATGGATGCCATCGGTAATGTTGTAACCCTTTGAAATTTACCCTTTTTAACCCATATAGCTGTGCCCCCCCCTCGCTCAATTTCCCGACATGATGCCCATCTTTCATAAGTATGAAAGTTCGGAAGATCATGTTTCCTATTTTTCTTGTGTTCAGTTATTGCCAAAATATCCAACCCTTTTTCATTTAAAATAGTTTCCACTAACTCCATTTTCTTATTTGACCATCCGTTTACATTACAGTACAAAGCGTTAACCGAAATCACAGGATTAGGTTCGTTCACGTTACCAGGCTGAGGTGGTGTAATTTTCGGACCAAACCCCCCGACCTCATGTGTACGGGGTACATCCTCCTTATCGCAAATTACAGCAGGCTGCCTAAATAAATTAGTGTCCTCGTATTCACCAGGAAGTGAGTCCGAGATCCCAAAGCGAGGTGTAAACGGAAAGGTTCTTTCCTCACTTATTCTTTTAAGTGTTATTTTAGCCGATTCTCTCGTAGAGTCCGATCCAAAAAATATTTTTTGAATCCGGCTGGCTGAGGGCGCCGACGTCTCAAGAGGAATACTCAAGCTTTGACCCTCAGATGTTTTACTCGTTGAGTCCGATTTATTGGTAATATCAGAACCCCCCGGTTTTTCAGTGAAACAACAAAACTGTTCAATTTTGTCATTAGAATTTTTTTGATAAGCTTTCGCATGGGAAGTGCTTGAGCTTAAACCCTCAGGTATTTTACTCGCGGAATCCGATTTATTGGTAATATCTGAACTCCCCGATGTAGATTTTATTTTTCTCCGGGAGAAACTAATTTCTCTCTCAATTTCAGCTGTTGTTTCGGATAATTTATGGAAGACCAGTTGTTTATTGCAGTTCCAAATCACTTGTTGTGCAATAATTTCCAATTTACTTCTCGTCACATTTTTTTTCGTTTGAAAACAAAAAAAATTATTTCCACTTTGTGGAGAGGTCTTTTTATTTCTATTCAAATTTTCCATATGTCTCCGTATGCCGTTACGATAATCGATTACTTGTTGCATCATTCGGCCCGGCACGGCATTTTTTTCACGCACAGCTTTCACTACTTCATTTTTTAAAAATTCAATATCAAATTCTGACTTCCGTACGGAAGTATCGATTTCTTTGTTCTCTGGGAACAGTGTACAGGGTACGTCCTCACGTACGAATCTGGAACGATTCTCGAATCGAATCTCTGCCGTACGAATCTGGAACGGTTGAATAACTAATTCCCGATCCGTTTCAACCAAGTGCAACCGAAGAGCATCAGCGAGACGCGTATCCATCTCGGTTGTACTCTTAAAATCATCAGATGTCATCGCACGGGAAGTGCCCTGGCTCTGTTCTGTACTGTTAAAAATTGATGTCGGGGTAGGAGTCGTGAAGGACCCTATCCCCGACTGTGTACTAGTATCGATTATGTTTCTGATTAACATTTAACTAATCTGTTCACACAATTTCCCAATTTTAACACCAAAATGCTCTTTCTCATTCAGAAATGTTAAGTTTCAATAATTTTACCTTTATTGAACATCAATCGAATTAACATTCGTTGAAATCCAGTGAAATCCAATCTTTATTGAACATCAGTCGAATTGGAATTCGCGAAATCCAGTGCAACAATGTCCAAAAAATTATTTGTCCAAATTCTTCGTTTTCTCTCTCTCTTTTTACACACGTTATATCTTTCTCCACACGTTATATCTTTTCCTCAGCGTATTAAAACTCTCCTCGCACAGAGCGAGATTATCTCGCCCAACCGCTCAGCGTGCCAGCCAGCTGGCAGTCTTGGGGGACAACGTCTTGGAGTCCATTTCCGCCCAAAACAATAGCCGTGTGCATGGTACAGTAGGGTATTTTGTAGATCTATAGGTTGGAAACCGTATCCTCCAGGATACAAATTTCAAGTCAAGAAATCCCACTGTCACTGGCTTGACTGGCTTCTGTGGCTTCAATA
>JAAETN010000310.1 GCA_024228355.1 Maribacter sp.
TCAGCATCATAGCCTGGTTCATTGGTCAATTGAGCGGTAATATTTCCTTCAAGATCAGCCACGAAAATATCGAACGAATCATAAACGGGCCAAACGTATTTGCCGTTCTTGCGCAAAGGCACTTCAGGACAATCCGCGTCAGCCAAATGGGTAGAACCGTATACAAAATGGGTATTGTCAGGTAGAAAATAGGCGCAGGTGGTACGGCCCATTCCGGTGCTTACCATGGGTGGTTTACTATCTTTGAAATTATCCCCTATATCCATTAAGAACATCTGGTCGCATTCCAATCCCCACTGCTTATTATTTGACTGAAATATCATTTGTTTGTCATCAAAACTCCAATAGGCCTCGGCATTGTCACCACCAAAAGTTATTTGCCGAATAGATTTAAAATGTTTTTCACCATTGTAGATCAAAGTATCCGAACCCGCCATTAGGGTCGAGGGTTTTTCTTTGGCAACAGATTCATTTTTGGGTTCAGTTTTGCAATTGCAACATAGGATTACAATGGCAAAACATAGAATAGTTCTCATAGGATGTTTAATTTTGGATAAAACTACACGCAAAAATGATAAAAAAGATAATAATACCATTGCTTTTGTTAGTAATCATATCCTGTAAAAAAGAGAAAGAACCATCTGTGAGTCTTCAAGATGATGTTTATTTTTTGGCAAGCGATAGTCTTGGGGGTCGTGAAACGGGCTCTGCGTATGAGCTTAAGGCCGCTGAATATATTAAGCAAAGAATGAATGATCTCCATTTAAATCCTGCAGGTGATTCAGCATCATATTATCAAACATTTTCGTTTAAACCTAAAAAAGATCCGCATCAAGAGGTTAAATATGTTAGCAGTGATAGTTCAATTACCGGAACCAATATAATTGGCTATTTGGATAACAAAGCAGAAAACACGGTAATTATTGGCGCACATTATGACCATCTGGGAATGGGCGGTGAAGGTTCGTTATATCGTGATGGTACCGCTATACATAATGGTGCAGATGACAATGCCAGTGGCGTTGCGGTAATGCTTCAATTAGTTGACAGTCTTTCTAAGGGTCAGGATAAAAACAACAATTATTTGTTTATGGCTTTTTCTGGGGAGGAAATAGGATTGCTGGGGAGTAATTACTTTGCCAAAAACCCCACTGTTGATCTTACCCATGTTAATTATATGATCAATATGGATATGGTGGGAAGGTTAAGGGAAGACAAGACCTTGTCTGTTAGTGGCACTGGCACCTCACCCATCTGGAGCCAAGTATTGAATGCATCAAATCCTGGGTTTAAACTGGTGCTTAAAGAGTCTGGGGTAGGGCCATCGGATCATACTTCCTTTTATCTCCAAGACCTTCCGGTTCTGCACTTTTTCACGGGACAGCATGAAGATTACCATAAACCCACTGATGATGCCGACAAGCTTAATTATGAGGGCATGGAAATGATTGTTGGCTATATTTCATCAGTGATTTCAGAGTTGGATGACGACCCTAAGTTAACATTCAAAAAAACAAAGAATGAGAGTGAGGAAGTGCCTCGATTTAAAGTGGCGCTAGGCGTTGTACCCGATTACCTTTTTGATGGCAAGGGTATGCGGATTGATGGGGTCAGTGAAGATAAACCGGCACAGAAAGCGGGATTATTGAAAGGGGATATCGTCATACAATTGGGAGATAGTACTGTTGTTGATATGATGAGTTATATGAGGGCACTGTCTGTATTTGAGGAAGGTAATTCCACAAAAGTCATTGTTGATAGAAAAGGAGAGAAAATCGAAGCCAAGATCACCTTTTAAAATTCATTATTTTTGCGCCACTTTCTTAAAGTAGCATATGCCGAAAATTGGAGACATACAATTACCTGAATTCCCCCTGTTACTTGCGCCCATGGAGGATGTAAGCGACCCTCCTTTTCGTGCGCTATGTAAAGAGCAGGGGGCAGATGTGGTTTACACCGAATTTATTTCCTCTGAAGGGCTCATTCGTGATGCTGCAAAGAGTGTCATGAAACTTGATATCTACGAAAAAGAACGTCCTGTGGGCATTCAAATATTTGGGGCCAATCTGGATTCTATGCTTCAATCGGTCGAGATTGTCGAAAAATCCAAACCAGACATCATTGATATTAATTTTGGTTGTCCGGTCAAGAAAGTGGTAAGCAAAGGTGCAGGTGCGGGAATATTGAAAGACATTGACCTTATGGTTTCCTTGACCAAAGCTATGGTTGAAAGGACCCATTTACCAATCACCGTAAAAACAAGATTAGGTTGGGACCATAAATCAATACAGATTGTAGAGGTTGCCGAACGCCTGCAGGATGTGGGCTGTAAGGCCATCGCCATTCATGGGAGAACAAGGGTTCAAATGTATAAGGGCAATGCGGATTGGGCACCGATTGCTGAGGTGAAAAACAATCAACGTATGCATATTCCGGTTTTTGGGAATGGCGATATTGATTCCCCGGAGGCCGCAATGCGAATGCGCGATGTCTATGGCTTGGATGGCGGGATGATCGGTCGTGCCAGCATAGGCTACCCCTGGTTTTTTAATGAGGTCAAACACTACTTTAAAACTGGCACCCATTTGGCTCCTCCTACTATGCAACAGCGGGTCGAGGCCGCTCGTAGACATTTACAAATGGCCATTGATTGGAAAGGTGAAAAATTGGGGGTTTTTGAAACCCGCCGCCACTACACCAATTATTTTAAGGGAATCCCCAATTTTAAGGAATATCGCATGAAAATGGTCACCAACGATGAATCTGCAGATGTATTTGATGCTTTCGATGAAGTCTTGGAAAAGTTTGGCGATCACGTATTCGACCACTCTTAGGTAGCAATCAACTTTTTTGTTATTCTACTACTCGCAATCTTTGAGGCTATAATCCCCAATACAATGATGGTGGCTAGCACAATTACAATATTGATCAGCTGATATTCAACGGGGTAGGCAAGAGAAGGTGTAATCTTCAACCAACCAAAAGCCAGTTGTGACCATATCAATAGCGATGCCAACAAAACCCCTATGGTTCCACCGGCAGTGGTGACTATAACACCTTGAACAAAATAGATTCTTCTTAAATTTTTTATTGTAGAGCCCAGAAAGTAAAGTGTTTTGGAATTTTGTTGTTTATCCAAGATCATCATAATTATGGCCCCAACAACATTGAACAAGGCAATGATCAACACCAAGGTGAAAATTAGATAGGTCGCCAAATTTTCGGTATTGAGCATGCGGTACAGGGCACTGTACTGTTCCTTCCTGTTTTTAAGTACAATGGTATTATCAAATATTTTGGCAATCTTATCCCTTACTACGAGCTCATCTACACCAGGGTTTAGTTTAAAGTTTATTCCAGAAATCTGCGTACTGTCTTTCTCAAGCAACGCCTGCACCAATTTTATATCGGTAAATACATATTTTTGATCCAATGCTTCTTCCACAGAATAGACACCACTAATTACCAACGGTAGCTCGTTATACGGTTTTGATTGGGAAATTGAACCTTTCCCAGGTTTTGGTGCGATTACCATCAAGGGATTCCTATGTTGGTTAATGGTCAACCCCAATTTATTGGTCAGACCGATCCCTGCCACTCCTTGTTGTTGTGAATGGTACCAATTTCCAAAAATGAGGGCGCTATCAATCGCGGTGGTTACAGTATAGGAATCATCAACCCCTTTGATATAGGCAAAATGGTTCTTTCCCTTATGTGTGAAAGATACTTTTTCTTCCAATTCCTTTGAAAAAGAAGCGATACCCTCAACGGCATCCAGTTGTTTTGTCTGCTCTTGAGAAATACTAAAAACCTTCCCGGTCACGGGGGCGGCCTTTAAGTCTGGGTCAAAGATATTTGTATACGAGAGGCTAAATGTCTTTAAGCCCGCAAAACCCGATAAGACGATAAACAAAGAAGCAGAACCAATGACAATCACCAGAAAAGTGATAAAATTAATGATGTTCACAGCACTTTGGCTGCTTTTTGAACGAAGGTATCGCTGTGCTATGTAAAGCGGAAAATTCAAGTTAATTACTAGTTAGGATTTCTTTCTTTTTTCGAGCAGATCTCTATTCTCAATAGGGTTTTCCTTGCCTTTCAATGATTTTTCAATATTCTCTATATAATCCAAGGAATCGTCTAAAAAGAATAGAAGTTCAGGAACCCTACGCAGCTGGTGCTTGGTGCGCTGCGACAATTCGTGTTTGATCAAGGGTTGGTTGGATTTTATACCTTCCATTAATTCCTGGGCATCCTTATTTGGGAAAATACTAAGA
>JAAETN010000311.1 GCA_024228355.1 Maribacter sp.
GATACATCAACAAATCCGGCTTACATTCGTTATAATAGTGCCGCTGAAGGCGGTAATATTGCACTTTCTTTGGAAGCCTGTACTTGCTCCGTCAGTAATACTACGATAACTAAACCGGACAACGCAAATCCAATTACATACGAAGGTTTGTTAAGTCTTAATGGTCATGTTACCATTCTTGATGGCGACCAAATTATTGCTGTTGCGGATATAGGCTCTAATGCAAATTAAATAATCATAAGAACTCAATAATAAAAAAGCCCTGACACTGTGATGTGATCAGGGTTTTTTTATGCATTTCCTTTTTTCTTAACCTTGAATGTACCTCTTACTTGTTAATCCTAAATACTCCTCTACCCCTTGCTGTAATTTATTGAACTCAGAATATTGTTGCTTTACTCTTTCTACATATTCCTTGGCTGATTTTTTACGTTCTTTAAGTGCAGATATAATTTCTTGATCATTGCGACTTAATGTTTCCAGACCATTTTTAAGGGCCTCTATACGCTCAAAAAGACTATAAGTTTGGGGTTCACAATTGTAGGAATTCAATTTACTTCGCAACTGATGTACATCTTTTAGATTCCGTTCTAAACGGATAACCAAAGTACTGTTCTTTAATTTTGGGGATGTCAAATCATCGTAATTTTGTGATACTTTCATAGGATTTGATTTTGGGGTTGAACAAAAACTACTTAAAGACATCTTAAGTTACAAAATAATCCTATTGGAAGCGTATCTTAAATCGCACAAAATCTGAAATTAACGTTTTGCTTGCTTTGACTAAGCAAAGTCTAACCTTAATAAAAAGAAAAAACCGCTGTATTTACAGCGGCTTTAAGTATTGGTTGGTAGATAGTTAATTTTCAACTTTATCCTCAAGAAATTCAATATCGGCCACGGCCTTATTCAATTTATCTGAAAACGGATTTTTAAGCAATGCTTTGAGTAGTTTTTGTCTGCGCCTATCTGATATATCAAGGGTATCCAAAATACCCATTCTACGCTTGATGGTGGCAACACGTTTTTTCTTAAGACGAATACGCTCATCAACACTTAGAACCAATTCTGGTTCATATTGTTCCATTACCGTATACTTCTGAACATCTATGTTTTGGGTTGTATTACCAGGCAGTACTTCCTGTGCTAACAACTGAGTGGTGCCCCCAATACAAAATAGGGCTCCGATGGCCCAATTAGTGATCTTTTTCATTTTAAAACCTAAAGTGTCTCATGGTACAATGTACCAAATATTTCTTTTGAGTCCCTACCCTGTGTGCTGCACTATAACAAGTTTTTACATCAGTTTATCGTTAATTTGGTTAAATCAAAGCTAGAGAATCAATCTATCATGATTTCCAATCAAAAAAGTGTATTCATCTACAATTTGATAAAACCCTAGTCCATTCGATATAAAATCAAAAAACCGATACAATTCATTCACGAATAATGAATAATTGTACCGGTTCTGCTACTACCCTTTTTATTGATAATTAGGGTTGTAATGTCGCCTTGGCCTTTAAGTACTTTTTATATTGTCCTTTGGAAAGTAAATCGGCCATATCTTCATTCTCCTGTTCACCCAGTTGACCTATGATGCCATTTTTATCAACTTCGGAAACATTTAATTTTTTCGCCTTCGCCTTTTTCGTCATATAACCCAGAACAATTTCCTCAAATTGAGCTGTTTGGTTGGCCTGCAAGCCTAATTCTGCACCATACTTCTTAGTAAGCTCCTTGGCCTTGGCTTTTAGCATTCCTTCATTATCTTGCATAAGGTCGTCAGCAGCACTAGCTTGAGTCATTAATAATACACTGAAAAGAAAAATAAGTTGTTTCATGTTTAGTAATTTTTAATTGATTTAGTTTATCGTAATGGCTTTCTTATTCCGTGATAAGTTATAAAAAAACAATATATAACGTTAGTGAATCTACCATTTTTTGTACCTGTAACAATATTCACACCAAAAAATTCAATTTGACAAAAAGATGACTATTACAATTAAAAAATGATGCTTAACTTCGTGCCTTTAATTAGAGTTATAGTATGTGGGTATGGATTTTGTTCATCACTTTGGTTATTATATTCCTTGCACTTGATCTTGGTGTTTTTCATAAAAAGGAACATATAATTAAAAGTAAGGAAGCAGGAATCTGGACTGCTATTTGGGTAACTGTGGCTTTTAGTTTTAGTGGTATTATCTATTGGTTGTTCTCTTCAGGACTGGTTGAGAATCCGACCGGACTCACACCTAACAAAGCAGTTCTCAAGTACATCACAGGCTATCTTATTGAACTGTCATTAAGTATTGATAATATTTTTGTCATAGCCGTTATCTTCCAGGCGTTTAAGATTCCACCAATATATCAACATAGAGTGCTGTTCTGGGGAATCTTGGGAGCTATCGTATTTCGTGGTCTAATGATTCTTTTTGGGGTGGCCCTAATTACCAAGTTCGATTGGATCATCTATGTTTTCGGAGTGTTTCTATTATATACGGCATTTAAAATGCTCAAGTCCGATGATTCGCATTTTGATCCGAAAAATTCCTGGGTATTTCTGCAGATTAAGAAGATATATCCGATTACAGGTACCATTAAGGACAATCACTTTTTTGTAAAACGCATGGGAATTACGGCGGCCACTCCCCTATTTGTGGCGTTGATTATTATTGAATTGACCGATGTCCTATTCGCTTTGGACAGTATTCCTGCGATACTGGCGATTACCGCAAATCCATTTATTGTTTTCAGTTCCAATATATTGGCCATTCTTGGACTGCGTTCTATGTATTTTCTGATCTCAAGGATGTTGGCAAAATTCCGCTTTATCAACTACAGCTTGGTGGTCATTTTGGCCTTTGTTGGACTAAAAATGCTTTTTGCCCACCAGGTTGAATTACCGGAATGGGTTTCCTTGACCGTGATTTCGGTTTCCTTGATTGCTGGCATGGTTGCTTCTTTGGTCATTCCTGAACAATCAGAATAAAAAAATCCCGACAAAAGTTGCCGGGATTCCTACTTACAGCGTGTTAAGTTTATCCTTTGGTCTTTTCTATTGCTTCTTCCTTAAGTTCTTTACTGGCAACAATGGCCAATTCTACCCTCCTGTTCTTTGCCTTGCCTTCAACGGTTGTATTATCCGCCTTTGGTTGGTTCTCACCGTACCATTTTGTAGTAAATCTAGTAGGGCTAATGCCTTGCGCAATCAAATAATTGGTAACCGATTCTGCACGTTGCTGTGATAAGTTCATATTGTAATCCTCTGGTCCGGCACTATCGGTATGTCCTTCGACCAATACATTACTTTTGGGATATTCCTTGAAAATACCTGCCAACTTGTCCAAAGTTGTTGCTGAAGTTCCTTTAACGTTAGATTTGTTGGTGTCAAAATATACACCGGCATCCTCCGTGAAGGTCACGTTTATACCTTCACCCACTCTGGTTACTTCAGCTCCTGGGATTTCCTCCTCTATCTGTTCAGCTTGACGATCCATTCGATCACCGATGTAACCACCGGCTACGCCCCCAACGACAGCACCAATAATGGCACCTAGTGCCGTATTGTTTCCTTTTCCAATATTATTCCCGAGGACTCCACCTATAACCGCTCCACCTGTAGCACCGATTACAGCTCCTTTTTGTTTTTTATTCGCATTCTTGGTTGCACTGCAGCCTGTTATCAAAGCCATGCACATGAATACATAGACAGTCTTTCTTAATAAATTCTTCATCTTTTTTATTTTTTTGTGAATTCGTAAACAATGGTAACTGTCACTCCATCGACAGTATTGTTTGATTTTAAGGTCATTTCAGTAGCTGTAAGGGAAGCAATATTCAATCGATAGCCCAATCCCCCTGAAATATCCTTCAGTTTTTCGTCAATAAACTTAAATTGAAGTTGGCTGGTATAGTTCTCTGCACGATCAACAACTGACCAACGAATAAATCGGTCTCCTCCTTGGCATAAGCTTGAAGGGGCTATGGTATAGCGACCAGTACTGTTATTGTCCCTAAAAAACCAATCGCTGCCTTCAAAACAAATATCCTGAGCATCGTTAAATAAGGTTGAGGAGAAATTACCAGAATTATTTTCGTAGGAAACATCATTTAGAATCCAGGTGCCACTCAAGAGGTTACGTTTTTCCCGTGCGACCTTGGATACCGAACAGGAAGTGACAAGCAACGCTACTGCACCAAGCAGTAAGAACATTTTTCTCATAATGCTATTTTATGGTTAGAAGATATATACGTATTCATGACTATCATGGATGTCAATTTCCATTGAAATGTCAACAAATAATAAAAGACTTGTAGTAATTATCCTTTCCTAATCAATAGGCCAATAAACCCAACAAGGCATCTTCAAAACTACCTTTGGCCAAATAATTATCTTCTAGGTTTTTAGCAAACGGAATTGGAGTCTCTAAACTTGCAACACGCTTTACCGGTGCATCCAAGAATTCAAAGCAATTTTCCATGACCATGGCCGATATGTCACTTGCAATACCACCAAATAAGCTATCCTCCTGTAGAATAATAAGCTTGCCTGTTTTACGCACGGAAGTATAAACAGTTTCAATGTCCAAGGGCTGCAAAGAGCGCAAATCTATTAGGTCTGCCAATATTTCATTATGATTTTCCAAAGTTTCCAAGACCCAGTGCACACCGGCACCATAGCTTACTATTGTAATATCCTTGCCCTCTTTTAATATACTCGCTTTACCTAAGGGAAGTGTATAGTATTCCCTTGGAACATCCTGACGAATACTGCGATATAAGGCTTTGTGTTCAAAAAACAATACAGGGTTGGGATCGTTAATCGAAGTTGCCAATAATCCCTTGGCGTCATACGGAAAAGCAGGATAAACCACTTTTAGGCCAGGTGTCTTGGTAAACCAGGCTTCGTTGGTCTGGGAATGAAACGGACCTGCCGCTACCCCACCACCGCAGGGCATGCGTATCACCACATCAGCATTTTCTGCCCAGCGGTAATACGATTTTGCAAGATAGTTCACAATGGGATTAAATCCCGAACTCACAAAATCCGCAAATTGCATTTCCATTATGGCCTTCATTCCATTGATAGAAAGTCCCATCGCAGCAGAAACAATGGCCGACTCACAAATAGGTGTATTACGTACACGTTCCTTCCCGAAGGTATCGATAAAACCATCGGTTATTTTAAAAACACCACCATATTCTGCGATATCCTGCCCAAGGATGACCAGGTTTTTATGCTTTTCCATAGACTGTCTCAATCCGTTGGAAATAGCATCGACCAAGCGAATGTTTTTAGTTGTTGAATTAGGTTTAACTTCCTTATATTCAACATCTTTATATACACTATTTAATTCTTTGGTTAAATCAACTTCAATCTCATTTTCTGCAAATGCAAGCTTTAAATTATCATTAATTTCATGGATAATTTCTTTCTTAATAGCAACTTCCTCCGCTTCGGATAAAATATTTTCCTTATGAAGATATTCAAGGTAATTTTCCAGTGGATCTTTAGCTGCCCAATGATCCATTAATGCTTGAGGAACATATTTGGTACCACTCGCTTCTTCATGACCATGCATTCTAAAGGTTTTAAACTCGACCAAAACCGGCCTTGGTTTTTTCCGAATGCTTTTACAAAGGGCATCGATTTTAGTATAGACCTCCAAAATATTATTTCCATCAATAATAATGCTTTCCATACCATACCCCTTGCCCTTATCGGCCAAGTGCTTACATTTAAACTGCTCACTAATAGGTGTAGAAAGGCCATAACCATTGTTCTCTATACAAAAAATAACGGGCAAATCCCATACAGCTGCGACGTTTAGGGCTTCATGAAAATCACCTTCGCTAGTGGCGCCCTCACCTGTAAACACAGCGGTAACATGTTTTTGCTTTTTTAAAAGACTGGCAAGAGCAATGCCATCAGCTACGCCCAATTGTGGGCCCAAATGTGATATCATTCCCACAATATTGTATTCTTGGGTGCCAAAATGAAAGCTACGATCACGACCGTTTGTAAATCCGTTGGCCTTGCCCTGCCATTGCGAGAAGAGTCGATTTAAGGGGATATTTCTTGTTGTGAAAACCGCCAGATTGCGATGCATGGGAAGTATATATTCCTCAGTGTTCATTGCTGTAGCTACTCCTATCGAAATAGCTTCTTGACCTATACCGCTAAACCATTTTGAAATTTTGCCTTGACGAAACAAAATCAACATTTTCTCCTCGATCAAACGCGGTTTTAACATTGATTTATAAAGACTGAGTTTTACTTCGTTACTGAGGTCGTACTTACTGTAATCCATGTTATATTAAAGGCAAGGATTTCTGAAAAACGGGATAAATGTAACAAAAAAAGCAGGCATTCACATCAATGTGGTGCGCCTTTAAATTCAACATTAATTTGTAATTTTGGATCAACCTTTATAAAAACACCATGAGTGCTATACCTAGTGTGGATCTACAGGATTTTGTTTCGGGAGAACCCCTACGCAAACAGAAATTCATTACTGAAATAGGTAATGCCTTTGAACAAATAGGTTTTGTAGCCCTAAGTGGGCATTTTTTATCCGATGAACTGGTAAAAGATCTGTATACGGAAATAAAAAATTTCTTTAATCTGCCCCAGGAAACCAAGGATACCTATGAAATTGAAGGTATTGGAGGGCAGCGCGGCTATACTTCATTTGGAAAAGAACATGCCAAAGGCAGAAAAGAAGGTGATTTAAAGGAATTCTGGCATTTTGGACAATATGTAGTTGACAATCCGCAGTTGGAGATTGAATACCCTGAAAATATTATGGTTACCGAGTTTGAGAAATTCAATACTGTTGGCAAGGAAACGTATAAAATGTTGGAAAAGACGGCGAAATATGTACTTCGTGCCTTAGCCCTGCATTTAGACTTGGAGGAGAATTATTTCGATAAGTTCATTTTGAACGGAAACTCGATACTGAGACCCATACACTACCCTCCTATTGCTCATGAACCCAAAAATGCCGTACGAGCTGCCGCTCATGGCGATATTAACTTAATTACCCTTTTAATGGGTGCCATTGGTCGTGGATTACAGGTTCAAAACCATGATGGTGAATGGGTTGATGCCATTGCAAGACCAGATCAATTAATGATCAACGTAGGTGATATGCTTTCACGGCTTACTAACAATAAGTTAAAGTCCACGATTCATCAAGTCGTCAACCCCCCTAAGGAATTATGGGGTACTTCGCGTTACTCTATTCCATTTTTTATGCATCCCATCAGTGAAATGCCTTTGAACTGCCTAGCTAATTGTGTGGATGCTGATCGTCCTAAACAATTTGAGGATATCACCGCAGGCGATTTTCTTCACGAAAGGTTGATTGAATTGGGTTTAATTAAAAAGTAGCTTATGGACCTTAGTGATCAACTTAAAAACCTTTTTCCAGATCATGTACCATCCAGGGAAGAACAACCAATGCAAAAATCAGATATAAGGCTACAAGATGACCCCATAATTTGTAAATATGAAAAACGCAAAGGGAAACCAATTACGATCTTAGAGGGCTATAACGGCGCCGACTCCGACTTTAAGAAATTGGCCAAGGAACTTAAAACCAAACTTAGCGTGGGAGGAACCTTTAAAGAGGGCCGAATCATTATTCAAGGTGATTATCGCGATAAAATAATGCAAATGCTTCAAGAAAAAGGCTTTAAAGTAAAGCGTGTTGGTGGCTAACTAGTCCGCTCTATATTGATTTTTTAAGAGGTTGCGTAATTTTCTGTTAATTTTTTTTGTTATTTTCGATTAAATGTTACTTTTATTGGTCAAAACCTAAACAACCACAAAAATGAGTTCCCTATTACATATAACCAATGGTGATAGCCTAACCGATAGGCTTAAATCATTAGAATTAAAAGGTGATATCATTACATGGCGCGAAATGCTTTGTGAAGGTAAGACATTGACCAATGTCGGGAGCGAATCTTTTTGGAAAACCCGTTTTGAATTCCTGAATAAGAATTATAAGGTCTCAAAATCCTGGTTTGTAGAGAAGACCTTAAAGGAATACCGATCTCTTTGTAACCACAAACAGCAAGACCAAATCGTATTATGGTTTGAATATGACCTGTTTTGTCAAATTAATATGTTGGCAGTCATTAGTTGGTTAAAAACACACCGTAAGTATGCCAATATTTCACTGGTTTGTAGTGGGGATGAGGATGATACCGATAAAATGTATGGCTTGGGCGAGGTATCCGACGAAAAATTGTTGGAACTCTATGAAAATAGAAAGGAATTATCAATGAATGATATTGAATATGCCGACTATGTATGGCAGTTGTATTGTAGTGATAATCCTATTCGATTGGAAAACCTAACTGATTTCAAAAATTACCAATACGACTATCTTTCCGAAGCAATAAAAGCACATTTAAAAAGATTTCCAACGATTAAAAATGGACTGAACGATGTTGAAAATCATGTTTTGCAGTTATCATTTGATAAGAAACCCAAATCAAAGCGTGAATTGTTACGAACTGTATTAACTAATCAAGGTGTTTATGGTTTTGGAGATTCGCAATTTGAACGTATCATTACCAACTTAAAACCACTATACTCTTCTTTCAATCCAGTACGTTTGACTAAAAAAGGCAAAGAAATTCTTGATGGAAAAACCAGTTATTATTCCAGCATTCAAGATAATGATGCCTATTTGGGCGGAGCATTGAAATATAACTTCCTTTACAACACAGAATCGGATAGAATTCTAAAATTGTAATATGTTAGAAGCTTCCGAGCTCATCCTAAATGCTGACAACAGTATTTACCATCTTAATTTATTACCAGAAGACATATCGGACACTATTATTGTCGTTGGCGATCAAAACCGGGTAGGCCAGGTTTCCAAATATTTTGATATAATAGAGGTTAAGAAAGAAAAACGTGAGTTTTATACACATACCGGTGTTTTGAACGGAAAACGAATTACCGCTTTGTCCACGGGAATTGGTGCTGATAATATAGATATTGTCCTGAATGAACTTGATGCCCTGGTGAATATAGATTTTGCTACCAGAACCATCAAGAAAGACTTCAAACAACTCAAAATTGTACGTATAGGCACTTCTGGGTCAGTTCAACCGGATATCCCCGTCGATTCCTTTGTTTTAGGCGAATATGCATTGGGTTTTGATGGTGTTATGCATTATTATGAGAACGATGGAATACTAGAACCGGAATTTTCAAAAGCATTTGTGGAATACACGGCTTGGTCGGAGAAAAAACCGTGGCCGTATCTGGTAAAAAGCGATGATTCATTACGGGCTCAATTATCTTCAAATCGTATACGATATGGTGTAACTGTAACCAATTCAGGCTTTTATGGCCCACAAGGTCGTATATTGCGATTGAGCTTACAGGATAACTCGCTAATAGACAAACTAACCACCTTTGAATATGAAGATCGTCGTATAACCAACATGGAAATGGAGTCTTCTGCTATTTATGGCCTCAGTAAACTCTTAGGACATCAAGCGGTATCATTGAATTGTATAATTGCCAACAGGGTATCGGGTGAATTTTCGAAAACTCCATTGAAAACCATTGATAGTCTTATTCAGTATACCCTTGAAAAACTGACCACAGATTGAAAACTGTAAAAATCATCGGAGTGCCCGAACATTTTAATCTTCCCTGGCATTTGGCCATTGAAGAGGGCGCTTTTGAGGAACGTGGCATCGACCTACAATGGATGGATATCCCTGAGGGTACCGGAAAAATGTGCCAAATGCTACAGAATGGGAAAACAGACTTGGCAATTATCCTTACTGAAGGTCTTGTAAAGAGTATAACCGATGGCAATCCATCAAAAATAGCACAGGAATATATTGCTTCGCCCCTACTATGGGGTATTCATGTAGGTTCAAAGAGTAAGCATGAGTCAATCGCCGACATTGAAAATACAAAAACGGCGATTAGTCGATTTGGAAGTGGTAGTCACCTTATGGCCTATGTAAACGCACAGAATGAAGGTTGGGATACAGCGGAACTACAATTTGAGGTCATCAATGATCTGAATGGTGCCGTAGAAGCCTTGGGCACTGGAGCTGCGGATTATTTTATGTGGGAACATTTTACCACCAAGCCCTTGGTTGATAAGGGTATATTTCGAAAATTGGGCGAATGCCCTACACCTTGGCCCTGTTTCGTGATTGCATGCACAGATGAATTCCTAATGGAAAACAATGCTATTTTAAAACATATATTGGAAATCATTAACATGTATACAATGGAATTCAAGCAGATTCCGAGTATAGACCGTACATTGGCCAACCGCTACGAACAGCAATTGGAGGATATACAAAAATGGCTGTCATTAACCCGATGGAGTCAATCACAAATAACATTACAAACCATTGATAGAGTGAAAGATACGTTGTTCAAATTAAAGTTAATTGATAAGAAATTGAACTATGAAGGCATAGTTACCAATTTATAGAAGATCTATCGTTTTGCATCAATATTTCATTTGTCTTACTAAAATGCCTATTCCCAAACCAATACCCTCGATTGGCACTCAAAGGCGATGGATGACCTGATGTGAGAATATGATGCTTGTTCTTATCTATCAAGGTTGCTTTCTTTTTGGCATAACCTCCCCAAAGCAGAAAAACCACCTCTTCCTTTTGTTCAGAAATTATTTTAATAACGTGATCCGTAAAGGATTCCCAGCCTTTTCTTTGATGGCTTCCCGCATGGTGGGCCCTAACTGTTAAGGTAGCATTAAGAAGCAATACTCCTTGGTCTGCCCAACGTTCCAGATTCCCGCTTTTGGGGTATGGGATGCTTAAATCGGTCTCAATTTCCTTAAATATATTGATTAGGGAAGGTGGATGTGGTATACCATCGTTGACCGAAAAACAGAGCCCGTTTGCCTGATTAGGACCATGATACGGGTCTTGCCCTATGATGACCACTTTGGTCTTTTCAAACGAGCTATGGTCAAAGGCCGCAAAAATATGCTTCCCTTTTGGATAACACCTATGTTGATTATACTCCGTTTTGACAAAACTGACGAGCTCTTTGAAATAGGACTGCTCAAATTCCTTTACCAATGGTTGTTTCCAACTGTCGTGTATGTTTACGCTCATTATGAAATCTCTTCGAATTAGGTTTTATGCTTCTCTTTGTCTTCCTAGGCCTTTCTACAGAGTTCAGGACAGACCATTTTCTATAGCCTAAATCCAGAGGTCCTAAAATTAGTTAAAACTTATTGTAAAAGCTGTTGGAATTACCTTGATATTCAAGTAAAAAGCATTTAACTTTGTTGGTATACTGATTGAATTACCTCCTGAAATGGCATCTAATAAAAAACTAGGTTTTCTCGATAGTTATTTAACATTTTGGATTTTTATGGCAATGGTTTTGGGGGTTGGTATAGGTTATTTTATTCCTTCTTTCCCCAATACAATTAATGCAATGAGCAGCGGAACAACCAATATCCCCATTGCTATTGGGTTGATATTGATGATGTACCCACCATTAGCAAAGGTAAATTATGCTTTACTGCCAAAAGTATTCAAGGACACCAAGATTTTATCCGTATCACTGATCTTAAATTGGGTCATTGGTCCTGTACTCATGTTTGTTTTGGCCATTACATTTCTTAGGGAGTATCCCGAATACATGGTGGGGCTCATTTTGATTGGTCTTGCCCGTTGTATTGCTATGGTGCTCGTTTGGAATGATCTTGCAGATGGTAGCAGTGAATATGGGGCCGGTTTAGTAGCATTGAACAGTATTTTTCAGGTTTTTGCCTATAGTTTTTATGCTTGGATCTTTATTACCATACTCCCACCCTATTTTGGGTTTGAGGGGGCTATCGTCGATATCTCAATTGGTACCATTGCGGAAAGCGTAGCGATTTATTTAGGAATCCCTTTTATATTGGGGATTTTCAGTAGATTAATTCTAGTAAGGTTAAAAGGTGAATCATGGTACACCGAAAAGTTCATTCCCACAATTTCACCCTTGACCTTGATTGCCCTCTTGTTCACCATAGTGGTTATGTTCTCCTTAAAGGGTGAATTGATCGTGAAAATACCTTTTGATGTTTTGTTGATTGCAATTCCGTTGCTAATTTACTTTAGTTTAATGTTCATTATTGGATTTTTCTTGACCAGAGCCATGGGTGCTGAATATGATAAGACGGCTTCGGTAGCTTTTACGGCTGCTGGTAATAATTTTGAATTGGCCATTGCAGTGGCGATTGCCGTTTTTGGGCTTAATTCGGGGCAAGCATTTGCGGGTGTTATTGGTCCCTTAGTTGAAGTACCGGCCCTTATTTTATTGGTTCGGGTTTCTTTTTGGTTACAAAAAAAGTATTTTGTGAAATCCGGCGGGCAACTCTCTTGAAAATGAAGTTAAAAGTCGCTAATTTCACCTAGTTGTAATAGTCATGTCAAAGTATCGGTAAACATGAATCATTAAGGCCAAAACTGTCCTACACACTGTCTCTAACACAATGGATAATAAGTTCATTTCATATTTGAAAGGAGGCGATTTAAGATCAATCGTTAATGCAGACAAAGTCGTTTCATTGGTAAAAACAAAAAACGACTTTGCTGAATTATTTTCATATCTGCATTCCAATGACAGATTGCTTGTTATGCGTTCAGCCGATGCAATTGAAAAATTCACTTTAAAGAATCCCGATTTCTTGATAGGGTATAATCAAGAAATTATCAACTTGATGAACAAAGCAGTTGACAAGGAGTTAAAGTGGCATCTGGCATTAATGTCATCAAGACTTGATTTGACACTCAAAGAATTGGAAATCATATGGGGTATTCTTAATGGATGGGTAAAAAATAAAAAAGAAAGTAGGATTGTAAGGGTTAATTCAATTCAAGCCCTTTTTGACCTGACAAAACAAAATGAGGAATTAAGAAAGGATTTCGAAATAACCATACAGGAGATTGAAACAGAAAATATTCCATCAATAAACTCTAGATTGAGAAAGCTGAATATCAAATAAATACCGATGACAACAAAAGATATAGGAATCGCTGCCTATTGAATTCACCGTTCTACTCCAACTCAACAGAGGCAGATAGTTCGCTACGCTTTAGTTGTTCTTCGACGATCTTGTTTTGTACAATACGTTCCTTTAAGGAACTCAAATAGGTGAAGACCTCCTTGCAATTATTATGATAATTGGCCTTTTCAGCCCATTCCAGTGCAGTTTGGTACTTGCCGTTCATCTCATTATAAAAAGCCATATTATAGCAGGCTTTGGCCTTTACTTTTGTATTATCGTTCTCAACTTCCTGTTCCCACAATACAGCAGCTGCTTTCCAGTCACCCTGAGCGGCCCATTTTTTGGCTTCTGCCAACTTATCAGAACCACGCACATAGTACTCACGAACAACATCCTGTTCTTGCGGCACTAGGCGAGACCCATAGGAACTACCCGCATGCTTGCTTTGTTCTAGAACGGCTTCCCTTCGGTCATTAATGTCATAAAGTGCTTCCTCTGGGTTGGTTCCAGTACCCGTTGAAGTAATCTGCTCATTAAAAACAATTTCATCAATTACCTTTTGGCTATAAGGATCATAAATTCGCCATCCGTTTTCAATCAGGGTCTCCAAGGTAATTTCATGGCCCTGAACTTTTATGTACTGACGAAGCATATTCTGCTCTTCTACAGCCTTTTTCTTCATTGAAACTTGGGTATCGGCCTCATAATAGGCCAAAGAGAAAATTGCATCCACGCCATGTTCATCACAAATATCCTTTATGGCATTCCAAGAAATGTTTTCGGCGGAAGCACCCAATCCTTTACCATTGTTAAGTTTGGCATGAATCATTTGAACTGTATCAAAACGTTGGTCTTTCAACAATTCATCGAACAAACCGGCAATGGCAGCATCAATTCCGTCTTGTTCCAATTGGTGATCTTTTGTAGACAGAATCTGTTCAATACGCGTATTAAATTCACTTTTCCGTGAAGTACTACTTTCGTTAATAATCCCAATGTTGGTAATCGTGGTCGCCAAGTCTACCGTAGCAGGCTCTAACGCACTTAGCGTATGTTGCTTTGTAGCACTGCAACTGGCAAGTGATACCAAAAGACCTAAAAATGCCACAATTGCATATGGGTAGTTTCTATTCATAATGTCTTAATTAGTAGCGAGTTGTTATTTTGATAATTGCTGGTTCAATACGGCTTTCTGCCTTGCTCGGTATTTTAAGGTATTCAAGTAGCCCAAAGCATAATTATTGTTATAATCGGTGTATGATTTAGAGGCCCACTGCATAGCTTCGTCCAAATTTCCATTGATTTCATTACTTATTGCCATATTAAAACACGCCCTACCGGCAACTTTTGGATCTTGATTGGTAGTTTCCTGATGCCATAGAACAGCTGCACCATCCCAATCCCCGGCTTGCGCCCTACGTTGTGCAATTTTGAAATTGTCAGTACCACGAACAAAATAATCACGATTTACACGGTGTTTATACGGTAGAAGTCGTCTGGCATAATCCATTCCCATATACTTACTTTGGTGCAATATCGCCTCTTTTCTTCCCACAATGGCCTCGTAAGCCTTTATTGGATTGATTCCATTACCAGTTGCGACCACATGATCACTAAAAGTTAATTCATCAGCTACTCGATTGTTGTATGGGTCATAAACGCGCCAACCATTTTCTATTAAGGTATTCAGGGTAAGTTCATGGGCAGGTACCGATACTTTTACCCCCAGATCATTGGGAATTTCCATCATTGTAGCCCTATAGGAGACTTTCGTGTCCGTATCGTAAAAAGCCAAAGAGAATATGGCATCGACCTTATTTTCTTCACAAAGTATCTCGATTTCATTCCATGTCAAGGTTGACGGGAAAACACTTAAACCCTTTTGCAATTGGGCCTTATCCTCTATAATCACGATTTCCTCAATTGCTTCGTTACGTGATAATTGATCTTTTAAGGCTAGAATAGCAGCCTCTGAGCCGTGCTTGTCAAGATTTAGACCTTCTGCAGAAAGTATTTTATCAATCTTATCAGCGGTTTTATTCCCTTCAGAAGGTAAGCTGCGATTAATGATGCCTATTCGGGTCACATTTTTGGAAAGGGTAATGGGAGCAGGTTCTACCGCACTCATAGTCAGATTATTAGTGGCACTACAACCTACAAAGAGCATAGCTAAAAAAATGTAAAGTAAGATTTGATTGGTTTTTTTCATCAGGGATAAATTTTGTATAGAACGTTAAAATGGGGGTTATTCGTATGCAATTACATAATTATTAATCGATTATACCTGTTGAATATCCATTCCCGCGATGTGAGATTATGATTCGGGATATCAGCACTAAATCATACCTTTGCAATCAAGTATTTGATGAAAATGGGTAAGATTCATAGTAAGACACTCCAAGATCTGGAATTCGACACGGTTTTGGAACAACTATCGGTTCGTTGTAATACCGAATTAGGTAAAGTGCGGGCCATGGGTATTGCCCCACTCTCTGATACCGAGTCCATCCATAGGGTTTTAGGCCAGACATCCGAATACCTGTCTTCCTTGATCAGTGACAATCGTATTCCTAATCATGGATTCGACATGATCGATGGGGACTTGAAATTACTCAAGATTGAGAATACAACGCTTGAAATCAGTGGTTTTAGAAGGATTGGTGCTATTTGTAAGACTATCGCGGAACATAAGAAGTTCTTTAAAAAGTTCAAGGAATACTTTCCGATATTGTTTGAGGCTTCCGAGGAAATTCAACTGAATCTTGAGATTCCCACACATATTGATGCCGTGATTGACCGTTTTGGCGAGATTAAGGATAATGCCTCGGATAAATTGTTCAATATCCGCCAGGACATCAATCAAGTAAAAGGTAAAATCAATCAAAGTTTCGCCTCGGCCTTGAACACCTATAAGACTTCCGACTATTTGGATGATATTAAGGAATCAGTTGTCGATAACCGTAGGGTTTTAGCGGTAAAGGCTATGTATCGCAAAAAAGTGAGAGGTACGGTAATGGGCTCTTCGAAGACCGGAAGCATCGTTTATATTGAACCTGAAACCGCACTTAAATACAGCAGACAACTCAATAATCTGGAGTTTGATGAACGTGAGGAAATGCAGCGCATATTGAATGAATTGACAAATCGAATTCGTCCCTTCGCCCCTTTTTTATCAGAGTATCAGGATTTCTTGGCACATATGGATATTACGGCGGCCAAGGCAAAATATGCATCTGAAATGAACGCCTTATTGCCTAGAATCAACGAGGATCGAAAAATGATCTTAAATGATGCGTATCACCCTTTGCTGTACTTGAGTAATAAGTTAAAACGCGAAAAAACCTATCCACAGACCATAGAGCTACATCCTGAAAATCGAATTATCGTCATCTCAGGACCCAATGCAGGTGGGAAAAGCATCACCCTGAAGACCATAGGTTTGTTGCAGCTTATGCTGCAAAGCGGACTTTTGATTCCCGTACATGAACGAAGTAATATGTGCTTGTTTGATAAAATAGTAACGGATATTGGCGATAATCAGTCTATAGAAAACCATTTGAGCACCTATAGCTATAGGCTAAAGAATATGAACAACTTCTTGCGTAAGTGCAATAAAAACACTCTCTTCCTTATCGATGAATTCGGTACGGGTAGTGATCCGGAATTGGGAGGCGCTCTGGCGGAGGCCTTTTTAGAAGTATTCTATGAACGTAAGGCTTATGGTGTGATTACCACGCATTATGCCAATTTAAAGGCTTTGGCGAACGAATTGCCACACTGTACCAATGCCAACATGCTTTTTAACTCAAAAACCTTGGAGCCCACTTTTCAGTTAGTCCTAGGACAGGCCGGGAGTTCGTTCACTTTTGAGGTGGCACAGAAAAACGGAATCCCCTACTCCCTTATCAACAAAGCAAAAAAGAAAATAGAGCGTGGTAAAATTCGTTTTGATGCCACGATAGCCAAATTGCAAAAAGAACGCAGCAAAATGGCTGAAACAGGCTCTAAATTGCATAAGGAGGAGCTGAAAGCAAGAGAAGAAGCACATCGTTTGGAAACATTGAACTCCAAAATCAAATCCAAATTAGAGAATTACCAGGAATTATACGATCATAACCAGCGTATGATCTATTTGGGCAATAAGGTGAACACCGCAGCTGAACGTTATTTCCAGGACAATAGAAAACGGGTATTGGTCTCTGATCTATTGCGTATTGTTGAGATGGAAAACAGTAAGCGTAGGAAGAAATCGGCCAAGGAGGTAAAAGCAGCACGCGTTAAAAAGGCGCAAGTGATCCAAGAAGTTGAAAAAAAGGTCAAAGTGATACGCCAAAAGAAAAAAGTTGCGAAGCAAAAGGCTTTTGTTGCCAAAAAAAATAAACCGCGTCCTGTATTTAAGATTGGTGACCGTGTTCGTTTGATGGATGGTAAGGCAGTGGGAAGTATTGATAACCTAGAGAAGAACAAAGCCATTGTAAATTACGGCCTTTTCACCACGAATGTAAGTGTAGATCAATTGGAGCTGGTCGAGGCTAAGAAGTAAGAGGGAC
>JAAETN010000312.1 GCA_024228355.1 Maribacter sp.
CATTAAAGGAAAAGCCGTGGAAGAAGTGGTTAAAAGTTATTATCATCGCCATTACAGCTACATTCATTTTTTATGGCTTACTATGGCAATTTGGTATTTTAAATCACTAATGTAATAATTATAAATATATGTGTACCCATTACCGTATGGTATGTTCAAAATTGTAGCAGCAGTCTATAAAATTTTGAAGGATATGTGCCAATTCCTAAATCGGTAGTAATAGCTATTACCTCATTTTTCAGGAGAAAGTTAATAGTGTCAAAAAGAGTTGAAATAATAAGCATCTTAATTTTTTTAACCATCCTCGTTGGTTGTGGAAATATTCTGGATACTGAAAGCACTCCTTTTAAAGGGCCAGATGTTCACCGGCATAGGTCTGACCAAATATGGTCCAGGGACTATGGGCCTGAACAATCAGGTCATTTTCGTTCCTTAACGTCAGGCGATTTTAATAACGACGGGAAGATGGATATTGCCGGTGGAAGCTATGAACCCGGGTCAATATTTCTCTGGTTTGGAGATGGTGCCGGTAATTGGAAAAGGGTGCAGCGTTTTAGGATAAGCGGAGATATTCGTTCTTTAGTTACCGGGGACATAAATAATGATGGCTGGCTTGATATAGTTTCAACCAGCATGGGAAATACAAACGGTGTACAGGCATGGATCAACGAAAATGGTAGATTCGGAGACCCGCGACCTGTTTCTGAAAAAGATTTATTCGATGGCCTTAAGCTTGCTGACATAAATAATGATGGCAACCTGGATGTTGTAGCAGCCAATAAAACAGGTGTCGTTAAAGGAGGTATTAAGGTCTGGCTAGGAACCGGCCAAGGTGATTTTATCAAAGAATCTGGACCAACACGCTTGAATATGTATAGTGATGTTGAAGTAGGAGATTTTAATAATGATGGAAACATTGATATTGTTGGTGCCGCGTGGGGTCATGATGGAGGAGCGCTACGTGTATGGTTTGGTTCAGGTGATGGCAGATGGTCTGCGGCAACCAACGTCGTGGATGAAGGTTCTTTTTGGGGAGTAAATGTAGCAGATGTTAATAGTGATGGCAATCCGGATATTATTTCAGCTTCTAATTTTGAAGGCGTTAAAATACATTTTGGTGACGGTAAGGGAGGTTTCTCAAAAAAGAAGGTGCTTGCTAAAAAAGGAAATTTCTGGAGGGCAAAAGCCGCAGATCTTAACAACGATGGTCTATTAGATATCGCCGCTACATTATGCGATAACAATGGAATTATTGTATGGTATCAAACTGGTGGGTTTAAATGGATGGTTGCTAAAGATGAAGGGTTGCCCAAGGAAGACTATTATTTTGATATCGAGTTTGCAGATTTTAATACGGATAACAAGCTTGACATTGCTACCACAACCTATGGAGAAGGAGTAAAAATATGGCTAAGGGATATAGACGATCTGGCAGAGCCAAAGGCCGAAAATGACTTAGCAGAGAAAGAGAAGGAGATAAAACTCCCTGTACCTATATTTTATACCTCCGTCTTTTTTGATACGGAAGCGGCAGACCTTAGCACAGAATCAATTACCACCTTAAACAATCTATTAAACATTCTTAATAGAGTTAAAGGAACTGTCTTAATGTTTAATAAGCACACTGTCTCTGGAAGAATCGATTCAAAACAATCTTCAGTCAATCATGTTCTTTCGGAAGCGAGATTTAAAGCGGTAACTGATTTCTTTATTTCAAAAGGTATATCTCAAGAAAGAATTGAAGTTAATACCAGAATTGATTCAAACCTTGCTAATGATAGTGTATGGCAGGAAGGAAGAAGTATAGATATTGCGTTAAATTACGGTAAATCCATGAATAATAAACAAGAGGACAAAACAGAGTTTGACGCCAATTCTAAATCAGAAGAAGCTGAGGAATATGCTTATCCGTTTTTAGAAAAAGGTGACTTAATTCCTGTTAAGGAATATAAGGCATGGCGGGAAGTCCGCGGTGTTCCGGAGTATAGGATTGGTCCAAAAGATCAATTATTAATAAAATTCTGGATAGGTTTAGATGAAAAAGATTATGAGGTCACAGTCTCACCTCAAAATACCGTATCATTTTCTTACATCAAAGATTTCAATGTAACGGGATTTACACCGACAGAGTTAGAAGAGGAGTTCACTAAACAATTGAGAAAAGTGATTAGAGATCCATTTGTTAAAGTAGAGATACCAGATAAGTTAAAGATGGCTTACCGGCTGTCAATCTTTGGTGCAGTGAGATCCTTATCGCGACAACCAACCGGTCCAGGTATATACAGGCTTTTAGGAAAAGAGAGATTTTCAGAATTTTTAGCAAGAGCTGGAGGTCATTTACCCACTGCCGATTTAACACATGTACGACTGGTAAGGGACAGAAAAACGTATTTTTTAAACGTATTTGATGCGCTTTTCAGGTCTGATCATCGCCAGGATGTAATAATTGAGGATGGTGATGTCTTCTTTATACCCAGCAAATCTGAAATTAAAAATAGAGTGTTTGTAATGGGCGAAGTGGCAAGGCCCGGGTTATTCAACTTTGACAAGGATATCTCATTGCTGGAAGCAGTCATTAGTGCAGGTGGGCCTACAGTGTTTGGTAAGGCCAGACAGGTACTCGTAATAAGAGGGTCCGTGGAAAGACCAGAGACAATAAAAGTCAATTTAGCAGATATTTATCAACGGGGTGATTTCAGGGAAAATATTCCATTAAATAGCGGTGATGTCGTTTTTGTAGCAAAAAATCTCCTGGGAAATATTCGAAAATTTGTAAGAGCATTTGGGCCTTTTCTCCAGATTGCCCAGCTACCTACGAATTTTTACAATTCCACATCCATACCTAGGGTAAAAGGCTTCCCATTTGAACGTGAACCATCCCCAGCAGTACAAGAAATTATACAACAACCTCGGACTCCACCAGGGCCTACCCCCTGGCAAGGTCGGAGTGCTAATTAAAATAATGTCCAAAATAAATCATATACTTACTTGAGTCAAACATGTACCCATATATGATGCTGTTGATTTAGTCCTATTTTTGCCAATTCCCTGAAAAGCCGTTGTCGTAAATCATTGCTATCATTGGACTGAAAGATTGACTATTTGGTGAAAATCGATTAAATCAACAGCGTCATATATAATTATTATTGTATAACATACCAAATTCTCTCTCTAATCATCCAAAGAAACAAAAGAAAGTCTAAACAATGGCTAACGGTGCAAAGCAAATAGACACAAACCTGATTTTCATGTTGATAGGTATTCTCCTGATTGGTTGTGCTATTGGTTTTGCTATGTCCAAGACTTTACCAATATTGGCTATTGCAGCCACATTTGGAATAGTGATATTTGTAGTAAGTTTTGTCTGGCCTCCAATTGCCTTATATTTACTGGTTTTTTCTATGTTACTATCACCCGAGTTTGGTCAGAGGCAAACACAGGGAGAAGGATTTACCATTCGATTAGATGACCTGCTTCTTGTTATTTTATCATTTAGCTGGTTTCTCAGATCTGCAATTAAAAAGGAATATGGGTTATTCCCAAAGACACCTTTGAATAGAGGAATTATAGCCTACACTCTAATCTGTTTCTTCTCAACTATTATGGGTGGTATTTATGGCAAAATCAACGTAGTTGGGCTTCTATTTGTTCTAAAATATTTTGAATACTTTATAGTTTATTTTATGGCGATCAATTTTATAAAGACAAAGGAACAGGTAAAGATCTTTGTGATGCTTTTGTTGGTAACATGCGCGATAACTGCTTTTATAGGTTTTTTGCAAATACCTGCAGGAGAAAGGGTAACTGCTCCATTTGAAGGTGTTGACGGTGAACCGGGTACCTTTGGCGGGTATCTGGTAATGATGATGTCAGTCAGTATTGGGCTTTTTTTGACAAGTGAAAAGAGAAGAGCAAAAATACTCCTGGCAAGTTTAATAGTTTTAACCTTCATCGTAGTTATGGCCACAGAGTCTAGAGCGGCATGGATGGGAATACCTTTTATGTACCTGGTTTTTATTATATTGAGTAAAAAAAAGCTACTATTAATAGGCGGACTTATTGCCATAATTGCAATAAGTCCGCTTATTCTTCCAAAAACAGTAAAGGAGAGATTCAGCGGTACGTTTGAGACAGAACGGGGTTATCAGGCAACGGTGGGCGGAAAGAAAATAGCATTAGATTCATCAGCTACGCTGAGAGTGCTGAGTTGGCAAGGGGTTTTAAAAGACTTGAAGTATCACCCCATATTTGGGTATGGTGTAACAGGGTATTGGTTTATTGACGCTCAATATTTTAGAACATTGATTGAACTGGGCATATTGGGACTCTGTGTATTCTTATACCTTATGTACCAAATCTTTAGGTTTTTACTACATACATATCGCACATCAGATGATAATGATGTAAAGGGTTTGACCATGGTCGTGCTTGCCGGTTTTGTATCACTATTGCTTCATGCAATAGGTTCAAATCCCTTCATTATCGTCAGAATTATGGAGCCTTTTTGGTTTTTAATGGTGCTTGTTGTTGTAC
>JAAETN010000313.1 GCA_024228355.1 Maribacter sp.
GAAAGAAAATGAAAAAGCAAAAGAACTATTGGAGAAAGGGAAATCCCTTATTGAACGTATTGATACCTGGGAGCAAAGCTTAATACAACCCAATCAGAAGACCTTTCAGGATGTAATCAACTTCAACAATCAATTGAACGCGGAGTTCATGGAACTTAAAAGTTATGTTGATGCCGCAGAACCTAAGGTTACTAAAGGGGCCAAAGAACGATTAAAGGATCTATTGGCTGATTGGAAGACTTATGAAAACGAAAGGAATACCATCGTTGATCAAGATATGCAGGAATATAACCAAATGTTTAAAGATTTAGAACTACCTGCCTTAATTCTTGACAAATAAATAATCATTAAAGAACTAATATTTAAACAATGCGAAGAACACTAAAATTACTTCTAGGACTTTTAATTTTAATAGCGGACGTTGGTTTCGCCCAGAAATCTGATGAAATCATAAGTCAAATTGTCGCAGAGGCAAATGAAAATTCCCAATTAGAAAATCTAGCCCATGAACTTATGGATGTGGTGGGACCTAGACTTGTTGGAACGCCACAAATGAAAGCCGCCAATGATTGGGCCATTGCAACCTACA
>JAAETN010000314.1 GCA_024228355.1 Maribacter sp.
ATGGTAGAGCGGTGCCAAACCGCACACTTACCCGACGCTTACGACCCAACTCCCATTGAACAAGGCATTGGTGTTTATTACACAAATCTTATATTGGGAGGGGTTGATTTTGCAATCTTGGAAGACCGTAAGTTTAAATCAGGACCCAAGGGCAAGATTCCACAACAAGGTCCTCGACCCGACCATATTAGAAATTCAGAATATGATCCCGCCTCAATAGATTTACCTGGATTGACACTACTTGGTGACCGTCAATTACACTTTTTGGAGGATTGGGGAACAAAAAACCCTGAATCTATGAAAGTAGTGCTTTCGCAAACGGGATTTTGTGGTGGAGCCCATATTCATGGACAAATCGAGAATCGCTTGCACGCCGATCTCGATTCGAACGGTTGGCCACAAACCGGTAGGAACAAAGCTCTTGAGTTGATCACAAAGGCCAATGCCGTGCATATTGCTGGTGATCAACATTTGGCAACAGTTATTAAACAGGGTATCCATGAATTTGGTGATGGCCCTTGGGCGTTTGTTGTGCCTGCTATTGTCAATGACTATTACAGTAGATGGTGGTGGCCAGAAGATGAAAAGGCAGGTAACAATCCCAATCCTAATACCTCATTACCATGGACGGGCGATTATTTAGACGGATTCAATAACAAAATAAGCATGTATGCTTATGTAAATCCTGAAAGCAATTCAAAAGGAGGAGGTTATGGATTGATTCGATTTAACACCAAATCAAATGAAGCAACTTTTGAATGTTGGCCTAGATATGTTGATGTTACACAAACAGATGCTCAGCAATTTGAGGGATGGCCCATGACGGTTAAGGTAGAATAAAATTGATTATTGAACCTTATAATTGGGTCCCTCATAAGAAATATACCATTTAGGTCAATACCAATGCAAGTATTTTCTTAAACATTTATTTACTTGCATTTGGCTCATCCATTTTGTTATTTTCTAACTTTCATTATCGTGGCCAATGTCTGTCTAACCGTATTTTCCAGTCCTTTGAAATCTTGATTCGCCAATACTTCTTTACTAATTAATTGGGAACCCATTCCCACACAGGTTACTCCAGCATCAAACCATCCCCTAAGATTCGAAACTTCGGTGTTTACTCCTCCTGTCGGCATCACATTTGTCCAAGGCTGTGGTCCTTTAATCGCCTTCACAAATCCTGGGCCATAGGTAGATCCTGGAAATAACTTCACTATCTCGCATCCTAATTCTTCTGCTTTATTAATTTCAGTCAAAGAACCACAACCAGGTGACCATAGTACTTTTCTACGATTGCATACCATAGCAATATCTTCTCTTAGAGATGGTGTTACGATAAAATTTGCCCCTAATTGCATATATAATGAAGCGGCACCTGCATCTGTAATAGAACCCACTCCCATAATCATCCCTGGAAGTTCTGAAAGAGCATACTTGTTCAATTCACTAAAAATTTCAAAAGCGAAATCCCCACGGCTTGTAAACTCCATTAATCTTGATCCACCTTCAAAACAGGCTTTCAATACTTTTTTTCCCAATTCGATATCGGGATGGTAAAACAATGGGACCATTCCGGTCTCCTTCATTACCTGTGCTACTTCTAATCTTGAATACTTAGCCATAAAGAACTATTAATTAAATATTGGGGGCTTCTATCTTGCAACTCTTCCTGAAGCATCACCTCCAGCTAACTTTTGAACTTCTTCAACCGTTACTAGGTTGGCATCCCCTTTAATCGTATGCTTTAAACATGAAGCTGCAACGGCAAAATCCAAAGCGTTTTGGTCATCATCGGGATATTGCAGCAAGCCATAAATCAATCCTCCCATAAAGGAATCGCCACCGCCTACTCGATCCACGATATCAGTTATTTGATATTGACGTGTATCGTACATTTTTTTACCATCGTAAAGAACTCCGGCCCATGTGTTATGTGATGCAGAAATAGATCCGCGTAAAGTAGTAATCACTTTTTTGGCCCTTGGAAATTTCTCCATCATTTGTTTACAAACCGAAAGGAAATCTTCAGCTTTAACATCATGTCCCTGTGTGGTAATATCCAATCCTTCAGGTTTAATGCCAAAGTGCTTTTCAGCATCTTCCTCATTCCCTAATATTATGTCACAGTACGAGGTAAGCTCCTTCATAATAGCTTCTCGGTCACCACCATAATTCCATAATTTTGCCCTATAGTTAAGATCTGTAGAAATGGTGATACCCAGCTCACTTGCAGTCTTAACTGCTTCCAAGCAAACATCAGCTGCCCCTTGGGAAATGGCTGGTGTAATTCCCGTCCAATGAAACCAACCAGCGCCATTAAATACTTTTTTCCAATCGATCATACCGGGCTCTATTTCACAGATTGCTGAATGTGCCCTATCATAAACCACTTTGCTACCACGACTCACTGCACCTGTCTCAAGGAAATAAATTCCTAAACGGTCTCCCCCAAATACTATATTCTGGGTGTTAACGCCACGTTTGCGCATTTCCATGAGCGCACATTGGCCAATATCGTTTCTAGGAAGCCGAGTTACAAAATCTACAGGAACACCATAATTGGCCAAAGAGACGGCAACATTCGATTCACCCCCACCATAAACAACATCAAAACTATTTGCTTGGGAAAACCTTAAAAATCCTGGAGGAGCTAATCGCAACATTATCTCTCCAAAAGTTACTACTTTCTTCATATGAGTTTTATTTAAGTTTTCTATCGCATCTTAAATGGTTGTCCTGTACTTTCCAAAACAGTATACCAGAAGCCTCCTTCCAAATTGATTTTCTTTCTTTTATTTGTTACCGCGGAAATTGGTAGATAAACATATCGATTGTTAACCTTACCCACAACAAATCTTGTTCTACCTGACAATGCTCCATGTACTGCATGATAAGCCAATCCATTACAGAATACACTATCCTCAGGATTGGCAGGAACACTTCTAATGATATAGCTCGGATCTATATACTTAATGGTCACCGGACAATCATTCTTCTTAAAGTAATCAGCAATGCTGTTTTTTAGTAATAACCCTATATCTTTATGCTTAACATTTCCGGAGGCATCGGTAACCTTTTCTTTTACATCTTCACTAAAAAGATGCTGTCCAGCACCCTCAGCGACTACAATTACAGCGTGCTGTTTTTTATCCAATCGTTTCTTAAGAAATGTTAAAAAGCCGTTTTCACCTTCGAGCTCAAAATGCATTTCAGGAACCAAAACAAAGTTAACCACAGGCATAGAAATTGCTGCCGATGCTGCAATAAACCCACTGTCACGACCCATTAACTTTACAATAGCGATACCATTATAAGCTCCAGTGGCCTCATTGTGGGCATCTCTTATAATCGTGTTGGCTACATTGTAAGCTGTTTCAAAGCCAAAAGTTTTATCGATAAGGTTAATATCATTGTCTATGGTTTTAGGAATTCCTATTACTGAAATATCAAATCCGCGTTTCTTAATTTCTTCACCAATAGCGTCTGCGCCTTTTAAAGTACCATCTCCCCCTATAGCGAACAATAGATCAATACCATTTTCATATATGCAATCAACCATGGCGCCTACATCTTGGCTACCTCTTGAGGAACCCAATATGGTACCCCCAAATTGATGGATGTCTTTTACATAAGCTGGAGTCAAATCGACAAAATCATGTCCGTATGAAGGGATAAGACCTTCATAACCGTACCGTACGCCAAGAATCTCCTTAACCCCATAAAAATAAGTAAGGCCCATGACCAAACTGCGTATCACATTATTAATCCCAGGACACAGGCCGCCACATGTTACTATGGCAGCTTTGGTTTTTCTTGTGTTAAAGTATATTTTTTCCCGTGGACCGGCCTTCACCATACCCAAGGGCTCCTTTTTTCCTGCCAGACATTTTTTATATTCCTTCAATGAGGTATCAAGCAAAATTTTTTCATTCTCTTTCACAAAGTTGAAAATATTATCTCCATGTCTTTTGCTTAATCGTAAAGGTGAATCATATGAAGCTTTCCCCAATATGTCGATGCCGAATTTATCTCCGTTTGCCATTTCTTTGGTCGTTTTTGGAATTACTAAAACAAGCGTACAAAAGTACTACATCTACTTAAATACTAAATACTTAATAGTTTCTAAACTTGAATAAATCAATAATTATTAAAAAGGTCGATGAATTTATGAAAATAATTAAATGAATATTCCCAATTGTAATGATTTTCTATTTAAAGAGAGCTATGAAAAAGTATGGGAACTAGTTTTTCAAGTCTAACTTTTCGGCAAAATAATCACAGAAGTCTTTCATTGTGGCCGTCATTTTTTCATCTTGTGTGGCCTTCATAAAGGTATCTGATAATGACATCAAGGTTTGATGAAAAAATATCTTCATTTCATCTACGGGCATATCCTTCGTCCAAAGATCAATTTTAAGCGATTCTTTATTTTTACTGTCCCATACAGAAAGTAGCATGGCCTTGGCCGCTTCATTGTTGATTCCGCCATCTTCAGCTGACCACGTTAGCTTTTCAGGAACCCGATTTTCATCTAACTCCACCTTTAGTTTAATTTCCGATGTATGCAGTTTAGCCATTTATTTGTTTGGTTTATAGTTAGATTTTTTGAATATATCCTCGGCGGATAAACTCAATAATTGTTGTAGGGAAACGTCATTTTTGTTCATAAATGAACGCACAATCTGCCAGCCCAAATAGCGACCGAGTTGACCGGGGGATTCATTGTCCAATTCCAATCCAAATTTTGAAAATGGGGCAGGATCAATAAACCTTGGGGATAACCTGTTATCTGTACTATACAACAGTTCATTTTCGATAAAATGTCTCCACATAGGTTCTTCATTGGCTTCTGCCCAGGCCAATTCATCCTCGGAATAGGTGATTTTTTGTTCATCGGGATGAAAGGGCATTATTTTATCCTTGAGATATAAGATCTTTCCGTAATAAATAATCTGTGCTAAAAATGTACGTTCTTTTGGCCTTGATACCACTTTATTAGCAAAAGCACTGGCAATATTGCTTACTATGAAATCCCTATCCATGTCTTGCGCAATAAAATTCTGTAGATTACTATAATATTTGTGCTCTGGGCCCAAATAATTATCCAACCCAATAAATAATAGGCTATCGGCTAAAATTATTCGATTATTATATTCAACATCATTGGTTACCGTTATAACTCTAGGTACTTCATATTTAGGAAAGTAGTATTTAATATGCTTAAACAACAACGCAATATCTGTCTTTTCTCTGTCGAAGTTCTTGAATTCGTTTTTTACTTCTCCTCGCAATTCAATTTGAAGGGAATCTTGTAGTTTAGCGATCCAAACACTGTCAGGAGCAGGAAATAAAAACGGATACTCTTTTCTAAGTTTAGGAATGTCATCGGCAGAGGCATCAGCAAATTCATTATCGAATCTTGATATTCTTAATTCCAATGCAATATTATTCACCTCTTTGGCAACCTTGTCCTCTTCACCACAACCGATAATGATCAAAACGACTAATAGAACGATATATAATGGACTCCTCATAAAAGTTATTTCCTTTAAATTTTAATCTTAAGCTACAAGGCTTTATTTTTATCTCCAAAGTTAATCGTTTTAACCAAATAAAATCTCCAATGAAAACCGAAAAAGTAATAGACCACATTGTCTCTTGGTTAAAGGGTTACGCCGATAATGTCGGTATCAAAGGATTTGTTATCGGAATCTCAGGCGGAATAGATTCGGCCGTTACTTCTACCTTGTGTGCCAGAACCGGTCTAAATCTGCTTTGCTTGGAAATGCCTATACACCAATCTCAAAACCAGAAAACAAGAGCGGAAAATCATATAGATTGGTTGATGAAAAATTTTGTCAAAGTAAAAAGACAACCTGTTGACCTAACCTCAGTTTTCGATAGTTTGATTGAAGCATTGCCAACTGTTGAAAACGAAGAACATCGCTTTATGTCGCTTGCAAATACTAGAGCGAGATTAAGAATGACCACTTTATATTATTTTGCTGCTCTAAATGGATATTTAGTCGCTGGTACTGGGAATAAAGTCGAAGATTTTGGAGTAGGATTTTACACAAAATATGGTGATGGTGGTGTAGATTTGAGTCCTATAGCAGACCTTCTGAAATCTGAAGTTTATGAATTGGCCAAAGCTCTTGGAATAAATCAAGAAATAGTAGTTGCGGCACCTACTGATGGACTTTGGGGTGATGATAGAACTGATGAAGATCAAATTGGAGCATCTTACCCGGAATTGGAATGGGCCATGTTAATGAATGATCGAGGAAAATCCGTTGAAGATTTTTCTGGCAGGGATAAACAGGTTTTTAGTATCTTCAAAAAATTAAATTCGGCCAACCAACACAAAATGCTTCCAATACCTATTTGTGAAATACCTGAATTGCTGAAGTAACCATTTAACTATTAATCAGGTATATAAAACGAATATAATGCTGAATTTTCTAGAATTAATTGAACTTTACCAACCATATTAGATAATTTAACCTTACATTGTATGTCAGTCTTTTCAAGACTACCATAAGGATAACTTATCTAGAAAAATTTAACAAATGATCAAAGTGTTAATTGCGGACAACCATCCTATCATTAGAATGGGAGTTAAACAAGTATTGAACGATGCGAGTGGATTTGAAGTTGTAGAGGATGTTTCAACTACTTCCGAGCTTTTTAATAAGCTGGAGACGACTTCCCCTGATGTGGTAATGTTAGAAATGGACATTCCAGAAATCAATGGTATCGCCACTTTAAGGAGGATGAAAAAGGAATATCCTGATGTGAAGGTGTTAATGTACAGTGGACAATCTGAAGATGTCTATGCACTAAGTACCATAAGGGCTGGTGCATTTGGTTACCTTTCAAAAGCATCGGATATTGACTATATCATTTCTGCTGTAAAGAAGGTGAGTGAAGGAAACATGTTCATTACAAATGAACTTGCACAACGATTGGCTTTTGATGAAAGTACGCAGAAACCTCGTAGATTCTTTAGAAAATTATCTACCAGGGAAGTTGAGGTGTTGAAATTATTGGCCAGCGGAAAACGTAACAAAGACGTTGCACTAGGTCTTAACCTTAATGAGAAAACGGTAAGTACCTATAAGGCCCGTTTAATGAAAAAGTTAAACGTTGACAATATGGTAGATTTGTTACAACAAGCCAAAGCTTTGGAATTGTATTAAACCAAAAAGAATAAGTGTTTAAAAAACCCCTGACCAATTGGCCAGGGGTTTTTGTTTTCCACTATTCCTTACAATCGTAGCTACATAAATTTAATCTATGAGAGTACCCTGTTTAATTTTTTATTCAGGAGTTTGTTCAATTGCAGATAATTCATAATCTCTTCAAGGGTTTCGCTATTGTCTTCAGTACTTTCTTCCGTACTATTTTGCAAGGTTTCCATTCTTCTTTTTATTAGGTAACAACGAAGGGTCAAAATTGTTTCGCTTACCAATTGTGATACTCCAAATTGTTTTTCTTTTGGATAAATATCCTTGCTTTCCCAATTATGGAGCATATACTTTTCTTCTTCCATTAAAATGGAAGATATCTCTGCCACCATGTCCTGATCCAAGTCTGCTATAAAAGTATTGATCGTAAAATCTTCCTTATGATTCAATTCTTCAATCAATTTATAATAAATGTTCTTGAAATGCGCATTTGTAAGTTCAATTTCATCATCTTGTAGATCTAGGTATATCTTTTCATACACTTTTGCTTCGAGTGATTCAGGTTCCAAAATCAAATCGCCTTCATCATTCTCTTTTAAAACCAAGTCTTCAAACTGCTCCTGTTTGTTGCCATAAAGCAATAACAATTCAATAATCTTGCGTTCCAATTCATATTGTACGTCAACTTTTTCAGGTAATTGTTCATTCTTTACAACATCGAAAGCCTTTTGTTGCTGCCTTGCTTTTTTAGATGCATCAGTAATATCTTTTTTACCAATCTGAGCCAAGGTATTGAACAGAACAGCTTCAGAAATGTTCATGATCTGTGCGCATTCCTGAATATAGATTTCCTTCTTTATACGATCGGGAATCTTCGAAATACTGTTCACAATATCCCGAACCGTATCCGCTCTTTTTATCGGGTCGTTCGCAGCTTCCTCAACTAACAATGAGGCTTTGAATTGTATAAAATCCTTTGAGTTTTCCTGCAAATACCTGGTAATATCCTCTAGTTCATTGTTTTTAGCAAAACTATCAGGGTCTTCTCCTTCAGGAAAAGTACAGACCTTAACGTTCATCCCCTGTTCTAGAATTAAATCGATCCCTCGAAGTGATGCTCTAAGTCCTGCTGCATCACCATCAAATAACACGGTGATGTTTTTAGTCAACCTATTAATTAGACGAATTTGTTCTGGGGTCAAAGCTGTTCCACTAGATGAAACTACATTATGTATTCCCCTCTGATACAGTTGTATAACATCTGTATAGCCTTCTACCAAATAGCAATTATCCTCTTTGGCAATCGCCTGTTTGGCATAATAAATACCATACAATACCTTGCTTTTATGATAAATATCGCTTTCAGGGGAGTTTAAATATTTGGCGGCCCCGCCTCGACCGGAACGGGCAGGCTTTTTATCATTGGTCAATATACGGCCCCCAAAGCCCAAGACACGACCACTCATAGAATGTATCGGGAACATTACCCTTCCTTTGAATCTATCGAATTTTCTAGGGTCGTTAGGATTATTGGCATCCTCTTTAACTATGGTTAGTCCTGTTTTTTGTAGATAATTAAGTTTGTAGCCTTTGTCCAAAGCAGCGGTGGTAAAACCATCCCATTGGTCCAAACAATAACCCAAGCCAAATTTTTTGATGGTCTCATCGGTAAAACCCCGTTCTTTGAAATATGTTAGGCCTATGGCCTTGCCCAATTCAGATTCCCACAACATTCGGGAAAAATGCTCTTGGGCAAATTCTGAAACCAAGTACATGCTTTCGCGCTCATTGGCTTCCTGCTTCTGCTCATCGGTACGTTCAGTCTCCTCAACCTCAATATTGTATTTTTTTGCCAAATATTTTATGGCCTCCGGATAGGTAAAATGCTCGTGCTCCATGAGAAAAGCCACAACATTACCTCCTTTTCCGCTACTAAAATCTTTCCAAATCTGTTTTACGGGAGACACCATAAAACTTGGGGTGCGCTCATCGGAGAAAGGACTTAGACCCTTAAAATTTGAACCTGCTTTTTTCAATTGTACAAAATCGCCAATGACCTCCTCTAAACGGGCAGTTTCATACACTTGATCTATGGTCGTTTTTGAAATCAAACTAATACTATTAGGATTGCTAAAAATAGTAAAAATAGAGGCGCTTTAGAAATGAAAAGTCTCAGTAATGTCTATTTCATTTTCAATTCTAAAATAAGTAGATTTATATTCCAATACGCTTTAAAAATGATTCTATTTTTCGGAACTCGACCAGGTAGGGAAGAAATTAAAAAATTACATGGTGCATCCTGTCCTTTTTGTAATCAGTCGAATACTTTGACCGCTTCTATACAGGCAAATTTTTTTCATTTTTTCTGGATCAAGCTTTTTAAAATATCAAAGCATGAGGTGATTGAGTGCTCCCATTGTAAAAGAGCCTATTATAAAGAGGAATTCACCAAAGAAATGGAGGATGCTTTAAAGAGGTAAGATCTCGATGTTAAGAAAAAAGATTCCCGCTTTCGCGGGAATGACAAAGGCATTGAATCATTGGGTAAATCCCAATGATTCACTATGATTAAAGGTCGAAACGAAGGCCTAGTGAGATATTATTTTGTTCTATTGGGGCATCCTTGAAAATTGGATTAAGATCATATTTGGCATACAAAAGTACTCCATCAAAACCTACATAGGCACTAAGACCGTAAACCAGATCATTGGTGTTATAACCTCTTTTAAGCTTGTCCTCTACCTTTTCACCGTTGCGATTATATTTCAATTTTTGACGAGTACCTATGTTGAAACCACCATACGCACCGAGTCCAAAACGAAATTGATTCGTTAGCGAGTATCGCATGGTCTTCTCTGTTTTATGCAATTTAGACGGACCAAATTCCAAATGAACAGGGAATACCAGATTGTCCATTCTCAATTTGGATTTTTTCAAGTCATATTCAAAATCCTGTAGTTCAACCTGTCCATTTTCGACCAGGAAATATTGATTACCCTTGGGCTTTAAACCATTGAATTGAAAGGAAAATCCGTAGTTAAGTCGTGCAAAATTGGTGTTCGTAAAAATCCTTGTTCTCCATGACCAACCCAGTTCAAAAAAACGACTACCCCCAATTTTGTAGGGAGAATCATTTATTGATTGACCATCGATAATGGCATTATTCAAGCCGATTGCCATTACAAAATCGGAATACGTTCTTCGGTCATATTTCAATTCTTTTTTCAATCTTCTCCTTTTTTCCCAGAGCATTGATGAACCATCTGCCCTTTTAAGATCTATATTGATTTCCAGAGAAGAAACCCCTATGCTATCCATAGCTTCTACATTCATAACTTCTCCGTTGTTACGCTCCAGAAGAAGAATTTCATTTTCGACAATAGCGATTCGGTTCTCAATATTCAAGGCCCTTTTTTTAGCTGTGGACTCCTTTAGCACCTTTGCTTCTTCATAGCTTATCTCGTTTTTCTCGAACTGCTTGTTTATTTCCTCGACCTCAATTTTAAGGGCCTCTTTCTCCTGTTCACTAATTCTTTCTTTTTGCTTTTTCAGCTGTTCAACTTTTTGTTGATAGTCCTGGTTTTCCTGAGCGGATACATTTTGAACCGCAAATGAAACGATTAACACTACTAGATAAATGGTAATAATTCTCATACTAATTTGTTTAAAGACCTTCCTTACTCCCCCCACCCTGAATGAGGGGAGGAAAAAGAAGATTTATGATTGATTGATGAATATTAATTATTGCGATCTGCGACCGCAGTTCTTACTTTTAGGAAGCCCGTTTTTAAGGACTCGAAAATCTGCCCTCTAAACGATTTATCAAGCTCACCCTCAACCTCATTCAATAATGCCATTGCATCTACCTTACCTTCTTTACTGAAAATCTTATCTGCCAAGATCTCATTTTGTGCTTTCCTTAAGAGCGAATCGACTTCCGCATTTGAAATTGGAAGATTCTTATTTTCCATTAAATCAACTTGCGCCACAATTTCCGCTATTTTTGCATCGATCAACTTTTCTGTCTGATTGGGAGCCACGTTATCTTCTATTACCTGCCCATTACTTTTGTCCAAAATGGCAATTTGTGAATTGCCATTTATGGTGGTTGCCATCTTTTCATTAGGCCTATCTGATTCTTCCAGAATAGCTTCATGATCATTCGTGAGCTTATCATCTGCAACATTTTCCTCCAATACTAAGATCTCCTTTTTTGGTATCCTATTAGTATCATTTGGTGTTTCAACTGTTTTACTCCCTGATTCAATAGTTTCATCCGATGTATTAAAATAAAAGGATGAGATTATTAAGATTCCAATGAAAACCGCGGCCACACTATACCAATAGTATTTATTTGATTTTGGGGATTCAGGCTTCTGCAACTGATCGGAAATCTTGTCCCAAGTATTTTCCGAGGGGCTTATTTCTCTTTTGTTCAATTGGTCCTTTATGTGCTTTTCAAATTTATCGGGTTCCATATCCAATGATATTTTGTTTTTTTAAATTTTTTTGCAACATCCTTCGGGCTTTGAAAAGCTGCGATTTGGACGTACTTTCTGAAATCTGTAATAATGCTGCTATTTCTTCATGTTTATAACCTTCAACTACATGCAAAACGAATACCATCTTATATCCTTCAGGCAAGGCATCAATAAATATTTGTATATGCTCTACATCCATTTCAGAGGAAATGGTATTGGTTTTATCCTCGTTGCGTTCATATAGCTCTTCATCATAGACCACAAACTGTTGTTTTCTGACAAAGGATATACTTTCGCGAATCATTATCTTTCGAATCCATCCCTCAAAACTCCCTTTGAATTTAAATGAATCCAAGTTTGTGTAAACCTTAAGAAAACCACCTAGCATTACATCTTCGGCAAACTGCAAATCCTTTACATACTGTCTACAAACACCTAACATTTTAGGTGCATACTTCTCATAAACCCGCTTTTGCGCTTCGCGATTTCCTGCAGCCGCTTTTTTTATGAGTTGCTTCTCGTTATTGTAAATTGAAATGATTTTCAAAATGTTTTAATTGGCTTCTATTAAGATAGACGCATTATGTGTGAAGTTAGTTGCCTGGAAGTATAAAAATAGTTGACGAAAAAATGTAATAATCTGTAAGACAGTAAGTTGAATTCTATTTTTTTCTGTCAACCACATAATTCACCATAAGTTCCAAAGAGTCTCGATACTGCGATTGCGGATAGGTAGCCAATACATCCAATGCTTGTTTTTTAAATTCATGCATTTTAGTTTCTGCATAGGTCAGACCTCCCCGATTTATTACGAATTCAATCACCTCTTTGACCCTTTTTTTATCCCGATTATGATTTTTTACGGAGTTGATCAGCCATTTCTTTTCTGACTTTGAACAAGTATTAAGGACATAGATGAGAGGCAAGGTCATTTTCTGTTCTTTGATGTCTATTCCCGTGGGTTTACCTATTTTTTGTTCCCCGTAGTCAAAAAGGTCGTCTTTAATCTGAAAGGCCATGCCACAATACTCCCCGAATTTTCGAAAGATTTCGACTTCTTCAGATTCAGGTTTAACAGAGCAAGCACCCATACTACAACAGGCGGCGATTAAAGTTGCTGTTTTTTGACGAATAATATCATAATATATTTCTTCATCAATATCCAATCTACGTGCTTTCTCAATTTGCAAAAGCTCTCCCTCGCTCATTTCACGCACGGCCACTGAAATAATCCTCAATAAATCAAAATCACCATTGTCCAGTGATAATAAAAGTCCTTTTGAAAATAGGTAGTCGCCCACCAATACGGCAATTTTATTTTTCCAAAGTGCATTGATTGAGAAAAATCCACGTCGTTTATTGCTCTCATCAACAACATCGTCATGTACCAAGCTGGCGGTATGAATCAATTCAATGATCGACGCACCGCGATACGTGCGTTCATTGACCTCACCATTGTTTAACAATTTAGCCGTCAAAAACACGAACATAGGGCGCATTTGCTTCCCCTTACGGTTTACGATATAATAAGTAATGCGATTGAGGAGAGCGACCTTGGAAGACATGGATTCGCGAAACTTCGTTTCAAAAAGTTCCATTTCCTGATTAACGGGATCCTTTATTTTAGATACTACTTTCAAGTATATTGTTTATTGTCTCATCTGGTTTGCCCGATAAATTTAGGGAAAATAATATGGTATTATCCTAATTCTAAAGTGTGAATTGACAAAGGCTATGACTTATTCGCCAATTGACCACAAGCAGCATCAATGTCCTTTCCTCTAGAACGGCGTACAGTAACTATAATTCCTTTGCGTTCAAGCGTATCAACATACATATTAATCGCTTTAGCATTGGCCTGTTGAAACGCGTCATTATCTATTGGGTTATACTCAATTAAATTCACCTTGGATGGAGCAAATCGACAGAATTCAACCAGTGCATCAGCATCTTTTTGAGTGTCATTTATTCCTTTCCATACAACATATTCATAGGTAATCCTGCTTTTGGTTTTACTATACCAATATTGCAAGGCTACCCTTAATTCTGCTAAGGTGAATGTAGCATTAAATGGCATTATGGAGGTCCTAATTTCATCAATGGCTGAATGTAAGGAAACTGCAAGTTTGAACTTGACTTTCCCATCGGCCATTTTTTTAATCATTTTTGGCACTCCAGATGTGGAAACTGTGATTCTTTTTGGTGACATTCCCAATCCGTCTGGGGAAGTTATCTTGTCAATGGCCTTCAATACATTATTGTAGTTCATTAAAGGCTCACCCATGCCCATAAACACAATATTGCTCAAGGGTCTGTTAAAATACAAACGACTTTCATTATCAATTGCGACTACCTGATCAAAAATTTCATCGGGATTTAGATTACGCATACGCTTTAATCTGGCCGTAGCACAGAACTTGCAGTCCAAACTACAACCAACTTGACTAGACACACAGGCGGTAGTTCTTGTTTTTGTTGGAATGAGTACAGACTCAACCACTAAATCATCATACAAACGAACGGCATTCTTAATAGTACCATCCTTGCTACGCTGCATTTGATCAACCCTTATATGATTGATTACGAAATTGGAAGTCAAAAGATCATGGGTTTCCTTAGAAATGTTGGTCATTACATCAAAAGAATGGGCAGATTTCTGCCAAAGCCATTCATAGACCTGGTTACCCCTGAAGGCCTTATCCCCGCTATTAACGAAAAACTCCCTTAACTGCTCTAAGGTCAATGCCCTAATATCCTTCTTTTTTGCTTTTTCCTTCATTCAACGCCAATAATAAATCAAAAAATCCCACTTTCAACATTCATCGATATAGCGGGATTTTGATTATTCTTTTGCAAACCACGCTCAAACGAGGTTTGCTTATAAACTATATGATCAGCATGGCATCACCATAAGAATAAAACTTATAGCCTTCCATAATGGCTTCTTTATACGACTTTTTCATTAAGTCATGACCGATAAAAGCAGATACCATCATCAATAAGGTAGATTTTGGTAAGTGAAAATTAGTCACCATACAATTTGCGATACTGAATTCATAAGGAGGAAAAACGAACTTATTTGTCCATCCATTAAATGTATTCAGTGTTCGTTCTGAAGAAACAGCACTTTCTAATCCACGCATGGCCGTAGTACCAACCGCACATACTTTACGCTTATTTCTTTTAGCCGAATTAACCACTTCAGTGGCCTTCTCATCTATAATCAATTCCTCACTATCCATTTTATGCTTGGATAAATCCTCAACCTCAACCGGATTAAAGGTACCCAGACCTACATGTAGTGTTACTTCAGCAAAATCAACACCTTTTATTTCCAATCGCTTCAACAAATGTTTCGAAAAATGGAGCCCGGCAGTTGGTGCCGCAACTGCACCTTCATGTTTGGCATAAATAGTCTGGTAACGCTTCTCATCTTCTGGCTCAACATCCCTTTTAATATATTTTGGCAGTGGCGTTTGACCTAATTCACGAAGCTTTACTCTAAAATCCGTATAGGAACCATCATATAAAAAACGTAGCGTTCTACCCCTTGATGTGGTATTGTCAATTACTTCGGCAACCAAACTCTCATCCTCACCAAAATAAAGTTTATTACCAATACGTATTTTTCGTGCCGGATCAACCAGTACATCCCAAAGACGTTGCTCTTCATTCAGTTCACGAAGCAAAAATACCTCGATACGTGCACCCGTTTTTTCCTTATTACCATATAACCTAGCAGGGAAAACCTTAGTATTGTTCAATACCATTACATCACCTTCATCAAAATAATCGATTAGGTCTTTGAACATTTTATGCTCAATTTTTCCAGTTTCCCTATTGATGACCATTAATTTGGCTTCGTCCCTGTTTTCGGAAGGATACTCGGCCAACAAATCATTTGGAAGTTCAAAATTGAAGTGTGATAATTTCATATGGAAGTAATTATTGTGTTTTTTATTAACAATTTTTGCGGCTGCAAATATACAATCTCGGTATAGGGGATGTCAAGTAAATCAATGATTAAATGAGAATTATTATTCTTGAAGCTGAAAACCCAATTTTTTAAGGTCTCCCCAAAAATCAGGATAAGATTTTGAAACTACACCGGCATCATTGATTGTAAAGGAGGTTTTTAAAGCCAATGGAGCGAATGCCATTGCCATTCTATGATCGTTATAGGTATCAATACTTACTTCTGATTTTAATAGTGAGGTTGGCTTAAGTAACAACGATTTATCGGTTACAGTAACAATTGCACCGAACTTGGATAGTTCGGTATACATAGCTATCAATCTATCAGTTTCCTTGATTTTTAATGTATGCAAGCCAGTAAGTTCACAGCCTATTCCCAATCCTAAACAGCTTACCGCTATGGTCTGTGCAATATCCGGCGCATTTGATAAATCACATTCGAGAGATTCAAGCTCACATTCCCTTGTCTTTTTCAGTACAATTTCATTATTCAAAAAGGAGGTCTCCACCCCAAAATCCTCATAGATATCTGCTATAACACTATCTCCTTGTAAGCTGTTCTTTTTATAGGCCCCTAATCTTATTCCGGAACCAATTTCACTCAAGGCCACTATACTATAGAAATAGGAAGCGGAACTCCAATCCGATTCAACAATCAACGCTGTAGGATCAATATTTTCTTTATGTGAAACCTTAATAATGTTGCCTACAAACGAAGTTTCAACCCCAATTTGGTTCAACAATGCCAATGTCATTTTTATATAGGGAACTGAAGTGATTTTACCAACTAAAGTAAGCACCAGCCCATTTTCTAAGCTAGGAGCAATAAGTAGTAATGAAGAAATGTATTGGCTGCTAATATCCGCTGGCAAACTAACTTGGTTCTTCCTTAATTTTTTTCCCTTTATCTGTATAGGTGGATATCCTTCATTTTTCACATATTCGATATCCGCTCCTAAATTTCTTAACGCTTCGACTAATACTTTTACAGGTCTTTCAGTCATTCTTTTAGAACCCGTCAACACTACATTCTTTCCTTCTTGAGAAGCAAAATAGCCCGTTAAAAAACGCATTGCCGTACCTGCATGATGAATATCCACTTCCCCTTTAGATATCACAAGCCCCTTTTTCATCACCTTAGCATCGTCAGAATTTGAGATGTTACCTATAGAAATATTGGGGTACAATGCCTGTAATAATAAGGAACGGTTAGACTCACTTTTAGAGCCCGTTATTTCTATGTGGGATTTTAATAAATTATTGGATGGACCAGATAGGTGTAAATTCAAGTTAGATGGGTTTAAAAACAAAGCCCAAATATAACACTATTTGAGTTTTTGATTGTTTTGGTGCCTATCGTGGTCCCTTTTGGATTTTAGGGCCAGTTTTTTATCGAATGCCTCTTCAAGATTTATTCCGGTTTGGTTTGCCAAACAGAGTACAACAAAAAGAACATCGGCAAGTTCTTCACCCAAATCCTTATCCTTATCAGTCTCTTTTTCGCTCTGCTCACCATATCTACGGGCAATAATACGGGCCACCTCGCCAACTTCCTCGGTAAGTTGTGCCATATTGGTCAGTTCATTAAAATAACGCACCCCATGCGCTTTAATCCAATTATCTACCTCCTGTTGCGCTTTCTGTATTCCCATTATTCCCTATTTTTTGTATCAATACTAATTGTCACGGGGCCATCATTCAATAATTCAACTTTCATATCGGCCCCAAATACTCCTGTACCCACTTTTTTTCCAAGGTCAATCTCAATCTGTTTTACAAAATCCTTATAAATCGGTATCGCAACTTCAGGTTTGGCAGCTTTTATATATGAGGGTCTATTTCCCTTTTTTGTTGAAGCATGTAATGTAAACTGACTTACCACAATGGCATCCCCATTTATTTCCGATAAGGACTTGTTCATAACGCCCTCATCATCATTAAAAATACGCAGATTAACAATCTTACGTGAAAGCCATTCTATATCTTTACTTGTATCGTCATTTTCAATTCCCAATAAAACAAGCAGACCAGTACTGATATTTGAAATGATTGTTCCATCAACTGTAACACTTGCTTTGGACACTCTTTGAACAACGGCTCTCATTTTAGTTATCTCCTGCCCTAAACAGGATTATATATCTTATTGGTTAGTATCAAAATTATCAAATCTGTAGGTATCATCTTCACCGGTAACCATCTGTACATAACTTTTATATCGGCTCCAAGCAACTTCGTTATTTTCCAAGGCTACTTTTACAGCACATTTTGGTTCATCCAAATGCAGACAATTATTGAATTTGCATGCACTTTTCAGTTTAAAGAATTCAGGGAAATAATCACCTATTTCATCTTTTTCCATATCAAAAATACCAAAGCCCCTGATACCAGGAGTATCAATGATCCTAGCATCAAAACTCAGGTCGAACATTTCTGCAAAAGTTGTGGTATGTTGGCCTTGAAGATGTTGTTCGGAAATTTTAGTGGTCTTAATATTCAAGGAGGGTTCAAGGGCATTGATCAAAGTAGATTTTCCTACACCAGAATTCCCAGAAAACATACTGGTTTTGCCTAACATCAGTTCTTTTACTTTATCCACATTTTTACCCGACTTTGCAGATATCCCAATACAGGTATAACCTATTTTACGATATAAGGCAGCCAAATATTTAACTTCCAATAACTCTTCTTCATCATAGGCATCAATCTTATTGAACAATAATACAGCTGGAATATCATAGGCTTCGGCCGTTGCCAAAAAGCGGTCAATGAAAATCGTATATGTCTTTGGGTTTTTAAGGGTCACAAGCAAAAAAACCCGATCTAGGTTAGACGCAATGATATGGGTCTGTTTAGAAAGCTTAACCGACTTTCTTATGATATAGTTTTTTCTATCCCCGATATCAGTGATAATACCAGTGGTCTCATCGCCCATTTTCTCAATTTCAAAAACCACGTTATCCCCAACAGCAACCGGATTTGTGCTTTTTATACCCTTAATCCTGAATTTACCTTTAATTCTGCATTCATAAAAATCCCCACTATTCGCTTTAACAGTGTACCAGCTTCCCGTTGATTTATATACAATACCCTTCATCGAATAAATTAAAAAGCAATTGGTGAGATTCTAACAAAATAACAATTTTTCTAGATAACATTATATTTATCTTTATGGTATTAATAACTAAATATAAAATCAAAAACATGAAAAAAATCATTCTATGTGCCTTCCTTTTAGGCCTAATGTATTTTGAAGTAAGTGCCCAAGAGTTTAAAGTTATTACCAGTGTTGAATCCATTGTACCAAATGGCTTGGGAAGATCTAGAATTATCAGTGCCTTGGAGGACAAGGATTATAAGGACTTCTCCAGTGTACAGACTGATGAGGACAATACTCGAAACAAATCGAAAAGAAAAGAAATTCGCGTTAAGAATTTTGAAGAAATAAAATTGTTGAATTTCTATAACATTGGTGGTATACGTTTTCAGAATATTGCTGCAAATGATGCCATAATAACATCAAAAATAAATACAATGATCGCAGAAGGATGGGAATTGGCCTTTGTGACGAGTGCTGTTGAAAGTGATGGAGGAAATGAAGATGGGCAAGGTATTTTTATTACCCGCTATATTTTTAAAAGATAAAAACAAAAAACCCTGACGATGCTGTCAGGGTTTTTTTAGTATTTAGTCTTTTATATAAACCCTACCGCCGGCAAGGGTTTTTTTGTTGACACTCCTAGGATTTCCATAAACATAAACATCTCCACCTGCTTTTACATTAATGTCTACTTTGTTGGAAGCAAAAATTTCGGCTTCTCCTGCAGCGGTAATCTTTATTTCAGTATTGCTTGTTTTTAGTTCTCGACCTTCAAAAATACCTCCCGTGTTCAATACTATCCACTGGTTTTCTGCCAACCCGGAAACTTCCACTATGCCACCTGTTACTGCGCGAACATCGAGATTTACAACATCCAGTCCGGCTTTAATTTGGGCGCCTTCCTGTGTACGTATTTCAAGATGGTCTTGTTTGATGAGTTCATTACAGACGATTTTGGC
>JAAETN010000315.1 GCA_024228355.1 Maribacter sp.
CTGAAGCATGATTGTTACCGTGGCCAGGCACAGTGCATAAAAACAAACCGGACCGTCATTGGGGTCCCGAGCCGCAATTTATTTAACAAATTGCAATGGGTTGGGTTTTGGCTGACAATTTAGTTTCTATAAAGGATGGTTGTCGGCGGGTGAATGCTATTGGGAAGGGTAACGTCACAGTCATTCCCGCGAAGGCGGGAAACCAGCTTTTACCAAAATATAGTGATGGTGAGTGCTATTTTATAAATGTTAACAATTTGAATGATGGAAGTATTCTAATAAAACCAGACACAAAAACATTATCTAGCGATGAAGCCGATAAACATCAAAGAGAATTAAACGACAGTACTGTATTAGTTTCTATCAATGGTACGTTAGGAAATATCGCCTTCTATGATGGCGAGAGTGTAATTTTGGGCAAAAGCGCTTGTTATTTCAATATTCTCGCATCTTTATCAAAGAAATATGTGAGATGGATTCTCGCGAGTAACGAATTCAAACTCTATGCGGAAAAAACAGCAACTGGCTCCACTATTAAAAATATCCCACTGAAAGCAATGAGGGAGTTCATTATTCCATTGTGTTCTAGTGATGAGAAAAATGAGATAGTAAGGCTTGTCGAACAAAAATTAAGCTCAATTGAGCATCTAGATGTTGAGATTTATCAGCAATTATTAAAAGCAGAACGAAATAAACAATCTGTTTTAGCTTCGGCATTTTCGGGTCCGTTGTTAGAAACAAATACAAGTAATAAAGATTTCAATGAGGCGACGGCGCTATGAGCACATTAGAGGCTTTTGTTGGGCACAGTTTTACAGCGGAAGATGAAGAAGTTGTCCGTAAGTTCCTAGACTACTTTACTCAAATACAAAGTATGGGAATTGGTTTTAGCTGGGAACACGCAAGAGAGGCTGAACCAAAAGTTCTAGCCGATAAGGTTCTTAAATTAATTGAGGATAAAAATCTTTTTATAGGAATTTGTACAAAAAAAGAGAAGGTGATAGGCAACAACAAGCTCAAAAGTAAGTTCTTATCAAAATCACAACAATGTGGGTATATCGAAGATTTTCATTGGAAAACATCCGACTGGATTATCCAAGAGATAGGGCTGGCAATAGGCCGTGGGATGGACCTGATTCTTTTGGTAGAGGACGGCTTAAGAGCTCCTGGTGGATTTCAAGGCAACCTTGAATATATTCAATTTAACAGAGAATCACCAGGTGACTCTTTCGGCAGGATATTAGAAATGGTTAGAGCGCTATTGCCGCACGCAAAACCTATAGAGGAAGCCATTGCTGGTAAGCCAAAACCTGCTGAAGAAGAGGAGGAGAAAAAAGAAAAAGGTGATGAATGGGCAAACCCAAAGCCAGAATGGAAACGCCAAGATTATGAAATTGCACTAATGTATATGGTTGACATGAAAGACAAAGATGGTGAGAAGACAATCGTTGATGCTTACTTGGCGACTGATGATGGTAAAGAACAAGAAAATATTGATAGCTGGGTCGCATGTAGAGAGTTTACGCACATTTTGCTATCTGAAGATGGTTCGTTGGGTAGATTAGAAACACTGGCGAAAGAGAAACCAGATAATAGCGAAGTACAAAGATATCTTGCTAGAGCTTATCAACAATTTGGCGAAGAGGAGAAGGCGGCAACTGCTTTTATCGTTGCTGCTGAAAATGAGGTTGACAACAAAAAGGAAATATTAAGTTTAGGAGATGCTGCGGAGGCATTGGCTAGAGCAAATAAGTCCACTGAGCTTAACGAGATAGTTTCAACAATTAAAGAGAAAGCTGGCTTGATAGAAGACGGGGAAGTTCTATTATTAAAATGCCTGATAGATATTTCGGACATACAGAACGATAAAACGTTATCCTTGGCGTATACAGAACGATTGCTAGATTTAAAACCAGATGACAACAATTCTAGGTTTAATTTGGCATATGGTCATTCAAATGAAGACAGAGAGGCCTTGGCATTATTTCATTATCTGAAAATACCTTACCAAAGCCGTAGCTCAATGACTTGGAATAATATGGGCGTTTCATATTCGGAATTAGGTGTTGAAGGTAAGGCAATAGATGCATACCGTATTTCCGAAGAGAAAGATGAGACTTTGGCAATGGATAATATCGCAAAAAAACTGTTTTATGCAGGTTTTTTTGAAGAGGCAGAAAAGCAGTGTGACAAAGCTAAAGGCTACGAGGAATATAATAAGAATGTTGACGATACAATGTATCGATTAAAAAAGAAAAAGGAAGAAGAAAATAAGAAGGCTGAGGAATTGCTTGATGGTTTAAAACCAATTCATGAGTTTTATGTTCAGTATGGACGTGCAGCAGTTAAAGAAAACATAACTGAATTAAGTGGTGTTTGGCGGACAACACAATGTGAATTAAATATAGAGATTACAGAGAATAAATTCAAAGCACACGGTACTTACGAAGTGCCATTACGTGGCCTGTTAAGGGCATTAGGAGGACAGGCAACAGACACCGAAACCAGGAAATATGAGGTTATATATGAAGGTGCAATCACAGGTTATTCCATTGATGGAACTCTTAGAAGAAGTGAAGTAGGTAAGACGCCAAAAGCTAGTACGTTATTAACCGATGATGAAGATACAAAGCCCGTGCAAATGGTTGTATATGATGACCTTTCGATGATAAAGGTATATCAAGAAAGCGCTACAAATGAATATCAAAAGTTCCATGAGATAAGTAAAGATAATTAGAGAAAAATAAATGAGCACCCCAAAAGCAATAAACAAAGCCTGGAACTACCCCAACGTATTACTCGACAACAGCGCAGGCTACAGCGACCATCCCAGATCAAGCCCAAAACAGCCTAAGAATAAACAAATCACCCACCTAATCCCCCTAAAAAATGACCAATAAACAAAACCAATAACCCATGCCCAATAATTTCTCAGATTACATAGTCTACGTAGACGAAAGCGGTGACCATGGCCTAAAAACAATCGATCCCAATTACCCTGTATTCGTTTTAGCTTTCTGTATTTTCCATAAA
>JAAETN010000316.1 GCA_024228355.1 Maribacter sp.
ATCATATAAAAAGAAACTTAAAGATTTTCCGGAAAAAGAACGGGAACTGTGGCGTATTTTTGATAAAGTCCCTTTTGAGCGTGGGATTGCCAAAGACAACCTTTTAGATGAAGACGTGTTACCGCTCCTTGATTATCCGGCATATTTTTCACTTCTTAAAATCCCTTTACCAAATTCGAGAGATGGCATTATTGAAGCATTAGCAGCCGATTCGTTGATTACGAGTAGTGATAACGGAAGGTGGAATATAACCAATTTAGGAGCAATTTTATTTGCCAATGATCTTACCCAGTTTTCTTCAGTACAAAGAAAGGCTGTTAGAGTTGTTCAATATAAAAGTATAGATAGAATTGAAACGATTCGTGAACAGGTAGGGAGTAAAGGGTACGCATGTGGTTTTGAAGGTTTAATAGACTTTATTAACACAATTGTGCCTTCAAATGAAATTATTGGAAAGGCATTAAGAAAAAACGTGCCGATGTTTCCGAACATTGCGATTCGTGAATTGGCTGCAAATGCAATAATCCACCAGGATTTTTATATTACCGGCACGGCGCCGATGATTGAAATCTTTTCAGATCGTATAGAAATTACAAATCCCGGGAAGCCACTAGTTGAAACCAACCGCTTTCTTGATACTCCTCCAAAATCACGTAATGAGGCTTTGGCCTCTTTTATGCGCAGGATAGGTGTTTGCG
>JAAETN010000317.1 GCA_024228355.1 Maribacter sp.
AACAAAAGCCCATCTTCAGCAGTTATTTAATAGCTCAGTGTTGGTTGCAGGTTTACACCCAACAAGTAGCTCAAGTCGTTCGCTATCGCTCACTGGGACGCTCCGCTATGCTGCGCGCCCCTTAGCAAGGCGTTATGTGTAAAAGGTAATTTATGAGCAAGGATGACTGGTATAGAAATAAAGAGTGGAATGAAGAAATAGAAAACAAATTCTTCGCCAAGCTCAAACGATCTCGGTCGCAGAGAGATCAGTATATAGTTATCCAGGCCGGTGCATTAAATAAAATCAAACCCAAAGTTAGTCTGCGTCTAGTGGATTACTATTTTGAAACTAGAAAAGAATCGTTTCATGATGTCAGTGCGTTATTGTCTAGAGCTGACGCCCTACTTGAGTTAGGTGAAATTGATGAGGCAATAGAAGCCTATAAATGTGTATTGGCTGCGGAAGAAGAATTCCCAAGTATTAAGTCAAATACTTATGTTGAATATCCATATATTGTTGCAACGCGCCAGATTGAACGTGAGTACGAATTCGCCCTAGAAACACTTAAGATGCATGTGGGTAGGCTAACGTTTCCAGTGGATTGCTTTATGTGGTATGCCTCTAAAGCATTAATAGAAAATAACCCAGAATTCGCTCAAAAAGCATTAGATGCGGCAGAGATTAAGAAATCAGGATTTAGGTTTCATCAAAAGTTGGGGTTGGTAGGTGAGGAACATGCGCAAACTGTTAAGGCTTTGTTTAAAATCAACACATAACAAATACATTAAATACGCCCGCAAAAAACGCGGGCTCGGACCTCGCATACGCTCGGCCGTTTATGTAAAACGTTAGCTTAAAAAAGTAAGACATAATCAATCCTTGAGAAGACTATGGCTAAATATTTATTATTTGGAATTATTTTGGTAATTAGCAATAACGTATTTGCAAGTAATGAATGTTCTTCAAAAGGAACATCTATTTTAGTTCTTTTAGTACAGGGTAAGCTCCTTCTTTGCAAGAATGGAAAGAATATTGATACTTACTCCGTTGCAATAGGATCAAAGGGGTATGGAAAAAAGGAAGAAGGAGATAATAAAACTCCGGTAGGTCTTTATCCTTTAGAAAGTCCAAGAAAATCAAAGAGTGGGTATCATAAAATTATACCAATTGGCTACCCTACAGAAAAGCAGAAGGCGGAAGGCTATACAGGTTCGGCTGTTGGTATTCATGGACCTAAGAAAGGTTTTAGATGGCTTGGTGGTTTGAATGCGATGGTAAATTGGACCCAAGGTTGTGTAGCAGTAAGTACAACAAACAAAATTGACGAAATATCCTCTTGGGTTGAATCTGAGAAAGTGAAAATTGTTGAATTACAATAAAGCTAACAATCAGTTCAAGTCGTTCGCTTCTCTCACTGGGACAGCTAGCACTCCGCGGCTTTTTGCGCATGGCTACGCCATTATTGCGCAAACACCGCTCCATGCTAGCTGCCCCTTAACTAAGCGTTAGCTATTAAATTTGAAAATTTGACGGAAATAAAAAAAGGAAGGCGTAATGAAAAAAGTATTTTTAGGGGGGACTTGCAACGGGTCGACTTGGAGAGATTACATAATTCCATTTCTGAGCATTAATTACTTTAACCCTGTTGTAGATGATTGGACTGAAGATTGTATGAAAAAGGAAATAAAGGAACGGGAAACTAGTGATTATTGTCTGTATGCAATTACGCCAAAGATGGCAGGTGCCTATTCAATTGCAGAGGTTGTTGATGATTCAAATAAGCGCCCTGAAAAAACAGTATTGGTCCTAGTTAGAAGTGACGATGATACTGAGTTTTCTGAAAAACAATGGAAGTCACTTAATGCGGTCGGTAAATTAGTTGGAAATAATGGCGGGCAAGTATTTTGCTGTTTGAAAGAAGCAGCAAATTATATAAATGGGGTGTAGCTAACAAGCGGGTCAAACCGTTCGTTACACTCACTTGGACGTTTCGCAGCGATGCTGCTCAGCGCCATTTACCCTGAACGTTATGCGTAAAAGGAATATTTGAGCATGGGAATGTGTTTAGCACTTCATAGCGTATCAGACGAGAACATCAATAATATTCTCGAATCTCCGCCTTTGGTATGGCGCTTGATCGCGCCAGATGATCCTGAAATATACTTAGAGGCAGTAAAGGAAAGTTCAAAGCCGGGATTTTTCGGAAAGTTGTTCAGTTCTAGTGATGCTCAAGATTCCAAAGAGATTCCATGCCTTAAGTATGTGGAAGGCGAAAATATTGAGGATGATTTAGATAAATCATGGCAGGGAATTCATTATTGCCTAAATAAAACCGAATACGATGCAGAAC
>JAAETN010000318.1 GCA_024228355.1 Maribacter sp.
GCTAATCAAAAGCCTAAACGACAAGCTACAACGATCCTCTATAACGACCGCGGCAGGCCGTTTCACACCTAATAGTGATTTTGAAACCTGCCCCCCCCCGAAAAAAATTCCTGCGTACGCCCCTGAATATGATCAGGGGGTCGAGCCCGATCCTAATCGAAAAAGAAAATTTTTTGAAAATATTTTTAAAAAATTAAAATTAGCTATAAATTAAAAAAATCGACTTTTTTTAGAAAGCTTAAATCAAAAATCCCGTTCCACGAGTATATTCCTTAGGTCCCTGCGATCCCAACGATATATACATGTCCGGGTATCGGACCATAGGGTAAGGTTCTACAGAGTACATAGGGGGGGGGGGGGTATAATGAGGGGATTACATAAGTGGGGTTATACACGAGGGGGACTATCAGAATCCCTAATCCAAGTTTCAGTTCAGCATGCGGTCCACTATCGGCATCTTTTATTCAGGATGCGTCCACTATCAGCATCTGGCTAAAGCGACCCCAACTGCAGCAAAAACCTTGGGGCGGCTTTAGTTGACCTTATCAGGCAATAATGGGGACATATTTTTTGACAGTTACTGCGTTAAAAGTTGAGGGGAACGATTGAGATTGCAATAAAGTAGTTCAGCGGTGAAAAAATTAAAATGGTTTCTGATACCAGAGAAGTTCCAGCACCATACAAAATTATACTTTTTGGCAGTCCCAAATTCATCGGGTTACTGTACATTGATTATGTATTATAGGTACACAAATTGTGTTAAGGTAGTTTCCATTTAACTTCGGTAATTACTTCTAGGTGTTTTGAGATTATAATGACAAGGATTTGATGAGATATTAGCAGATTTAACTTTTTATTACGAGTTACTAAAGCGACCCCACGTTACTAAAGCGACCCCAGTTGACGGTACCATTTTTAGCATTCAGTCACCATTTTTGAACCATTCGTCTTTTCAAACCATTTATGCTCACTCCGCACCAGCAACAGAACAATGATAAATAATGTTACGGGTACTTCAGGGGTTTCTTTATTTGTACAAACTTTTTTAGAATAAAACATCTTCTGCAAACCTTGTAAAGGGCAACATAACGAAATGAACAAGTGATAAAAGCGCGTTGAACGCGCATAAGGTGAATCCCCTGCCCTGAGTGAAGATTCGGTGGCGATCAGAGCGAAAAAATGGCGAAAA
>JAAETN010000319.1 GCA_024228355.1 Maribacter sp.
ATTTCATGCACACCCTTTTTTTTGATTGCTTCTTGAGCCGTTCAGGATAATATACCCCACGCTCCCCAGCCGCATATTTACCGTCTTTAATTTCCCAATACCGTTTAAACGCCGTTTTCGCTTTCCCTATTTTCTCACACTCAGAATCAATCCATTTATCCCCAACTTTTGTTCTATCACAGTATGCGTTTCTCGATGGTTTACCACATGTTTTACAGGTTTTATTTTGCATTTTTATTTTTCCTCTTCCACTTGTCGCTGAAATCGTAATGGTATTTTATGCTCTTTACAATATTTCCTGATAACAATTTCAGCAATATCAAATTTGCCACAAGCCCAATTGCTATAGTTCAATGCTTCCCTTGCATCATCTAACGCCCTTATTACCATATCAGGGTCAGTACACCATTCATGCTTATCATCAAAGCATTCACAAAAAACTCTATCTCTTCCCATTCGCTTAAAAGGCCACCTGGCCAAGTAGTAAATCCGACTAGAAATAGTCTCCCAATTACTTTGCATTTTATTTTTCCTCTTCAATTATATTTTCCACTTATTACC
>JAAETN010000320.1 GCA_024228355.1 Maribacter sp.
CTATATAAAAGGAAAAACAAAAAAGCAATCAGGGTAAACCCTTAGTTTTGAAAATAAATTTGTCGTTTTATGAGATTTTTTTTGATGGGTGAAGTAAAAACATAAAAAGTATGAAATATAGTCCACAGATTGTCTGCGAATACATTGCATAAAAAATTAATAAAAAAGATGAAGCTCACTGATATAACAACAAATATATTCGATTCGGTTCCTAAGTTGGAATTCAACAGGAGTGAGATCCGGAATTCTTCTTTTTTAGTAAAAATTTTCCACCCTTCGGGAAAGTCAGGAAGACTTCATCTCCGGCGTTTTCATGGCTTTGCAATAAACGACTACGGCTGTAATCCTAAGTGCCTTGAAGCCACCTCCTGACTTTTGCAACTCTGGGGTTCATATTATCCTTATCTGCTGCAATCTGTGTTTACCCTGGGGTATTGCTTTCGAAGACCCTTTCTATTCAAGCAGGGCTAACGCATGTAACTTTTGGACCTAATAATTCCAAATACTTATGTTTTATAGGTAAACGCAACTAACGTCTTTGTTTTGCATAACTATTTATAGACTAACGTTTCACCGTTTTTTAGGGTGATATTTCAGATCGCACGCAAATTGAAATTTTTAAAAAAAACTAATTGGTACAAAAATTGAAATTCAATTTTCATACCAATATCTATTGTTATTTCAATTAGTTATGAAAAATGAACATTTGCGTATCATCTCTTTTTGTGGTATAAATATAGCATGTAACCTGCTGAAATAAAACCCAAAAGGAGTAAAATTCCATGTTTATTTTACGCGATATCCTTAAGCCTCTTCAGGATGAATTTTCATCCAGCAAACTTGGCAAACACCGGAGTATATGGTTCATCTATGCCCTGCTTTCATTCATTATCCCTTTTACTAGTTCCATCTCATCGAATATTCTTCGCTGTATGCATACTTTTTTTGGCATCGATATCAATAAACGAAGATTCTATACTTTCATGGCATCGAATAAACTGCCCTGGGATAAAATCTGGGCAAAATTGTGGGATACTATTCCAGACCCTCTAACTGATGGACGATTGCTGGTTGCCTTGGATGATTCTATCAACCCCAAAACCGGTAAAAAAATTTTTGGGTGTTCGCACATTTTTGACCATGCCGCCAAATCAAATCAAACAAAATATCCTTGGGCACAAAATGTAGTGCTCCTTGGTTTGCTAAAATCCATAAAGGGCCGTTGGGCATGCCTGCCCCTTTCCCACAGATTTTATCTACCACTAAAAGCCATCACCTCAAAATCCGATAATATGAACATTGCCGGCAAAATTCCCTCCTTTAAAACAAAACTGGAACAATCAGCAAATATGTTAGTTGAGCTGGCACATCATTTTAAAGGGATTAATATCTTGTGTGCATGTGATAGCTGGTTTGGTAATAACGGGCTGTACAAACCCACCCGAAGACATATTGGCAGTCTATTCAATTTGCTTTCACGGTTACGTTCCAATACCGTCCTATACTCTATCGCACCCAAAAGAAAACCAGGACAACGTGGCAGAACACGAAAGTATGGAAAACGTTTAGGATCATGCTCTGAGGTGGCAGCTATGTTCAAATCACAAGCCTCAAAACTTAGCGTGTTTCTTTATGGCGATTATCGTGAGATCATGTTTTATTCTACTGTAGTCATGCTACAAACACTGAAATGCCCTGTCCGGGTAGTATGGGTATTTCGAAAAACCCAATGGGTTGCATTATTTTCAACGGATCTGGACCTGTCCATTAAACAAATCATCGAGTATTACGGTGCCAGATGGAAAATTGAATCCGGGTTCAAAGAAATCAAGCAGGAGATAGGCAGCAGTAAAAGTCAAACCCGTACTGCTCATGCCGTCATGAATCACATTCATTTCTCAATGATGGCTGCTACTATTGTTTGGATTTATGGTGCACGTCTTGAAAATATCCCGGAACGTCGACATAAGGTAAGAGGTCGAAACAGTTTTGCCTTCTCAGACCTTAGACATATCATAGCCAAAGCCGCATTGAGTGAGAATTTTGATGCTGTTTGCTATAGTCATCCCAAATCCTTGAAAAAATATTTCATTGACGTGCTGCTACGCATGGTTGCATGATCATTACACTTTAATTTTGGTGAAACTTCAAATTGCTGATACAGCCTCTTTTTTCCATTGATCAAGATTATGTATAAAGATACCTCTTTTTCGACACCAGGTGGTGCGGGCTTCACCACTCATAGCACCGGTTTCGATTACTGCTGACATACGTTCTTCAGCAGTCCAGTCCTTGGGGCGTTTTTCTTTTGAGTTCAAATTTTTGCTTCCATTTTGTTTGTATTCTCTTAACCATTTGCCGATTGTGGATTTACCAACCCCATATTCTTTTGCAATTTCATGTTGGGGTTTGGTTCCCTGTAAAACTTTTTTTAGCACAGCTTCTTTCAACTGGATAGGATATCCCATATTTATTCGCCTCAATGCCCCATTTTAATTTCCAATTGAGGCGACATCTATCCTGACACAGGGGGTTAGTGATCTGTGTAATTTTACCGAAATGACAGACCGGCTTGAAGTCGAGAAGGCAACCTCCTTATTGAACGAATATCTGAGTGAGATGGCACAATTAATCGAGCAGTATGGTGCCACTATCATTCAAATCATAGGGGATGGAATCATGGTGTTTTTCGGTGCACCGACAGCCATGGAGAGCTCTGAACAGGCGAACAGTGCGATTCGCCTGGGTATTGCCATGCAAAGAAAAGTAGAGCAGCTATCCGATACGCTGGAAAAGCAAGGCATAGATTATGTCATACGCTCAAGAATAGGAATACACCAGGATTATGTCACAGTCGGTAATTTTGGCTCGAGGAATTTGATGGAATATACAGCGGTAGGGCGCGGTGTTAATCTTGCCAGCCGTCTGGAAAGTTCCTGCACGCCAGGCAACCTGAAGGTCAGTCAGACGATTTATTCATTAACCCGGGATCAATTCCCTTTCGGCCCATTACAAGAAGAGCAATTCAAGGGCTTTAATCGGCAAATTAACGTTAGTGAATTGAATCCAAGCTCTATTATTTAACGAATAATTTATTTATTGCGGACAATAAGTGTAGGATCAAAAATGAGTCTATTAAAAAGTGTATAGCACTGCAGAAAGGAAGTATTGGAATCGGAGTAGAAATTCAAACATCGCAATCGTAGAGTAGACATGATGCTCTTTTTTTTA
>JAAETN010000321.1 GCA_024228355.1 Maribacter sp.
AAACTCGTAATTAGGCTTTTCATCGATTAAACAAACAAAAGTATTTACCAATTCCATCACAGAATTCCCTTTTCCTGTTCCAAGGTTAAAGGCAGAAATCCCTTCTTCTTTTTCTTCTAAATACCCCAAGGCCTTTACGTGAGCGTTTGCCAAATCTGAAACATGAATAAAGTCTCGGCTACAGGTCCCATCCTGTGTGTCATAATCATTTCCAAAAATAGAAAGTTTATCTCTAAGGCCTATAGCCGTTTGTGTAATAAATGGTACCAAATTATCCGGTCTGCCAATTGGCAACTCACCAATTTTAGCAGAATCATGTGCGCCAATCGGGTTGAAATAGCGAAGCAATGTGGCTTTGATTTTACATGAATCAACGACATCTGAAATGATCTGTTCTGACATAAGCTTGGTCTGTCCGTATGGACAATTTGGCTTTTGTAACGGAGAGTTTTCATCGACTTGTATTCTTCCTTCTGGAATCCCATAAACAGTGCAAGATGAAGAAAAAACAAGATTACCAATCCCATTTTCATTC
>JAAETN010000322.1 GCA_024228355.1 Maribacter sp.
GTTTATCTACCTTTTAAGCCCAATACAAATCTGAAGAATCTTTGGAAAGGAATCAATGGAATTTTAATCATTGTTTAGTTACGGTATTTTGTGACTTACCGATCATTGTTGCAGATTTTCTATACAGCAGACACTGGACACAACCATCCTTCGTCACCACAGAATGCAAGAATGACACTGGTTGACTGGTTGCTAGGCAACCGAAGTCGGTTGCGTTTAAGAAAAAAGGCTGTCTCAACAAATTCAAAGTAGCTTCATCGGGGTTTCATGCTTCATGTTCTATTCGAACTAAGCTGGCATCGACTGCAGAAGTTTCTATATTGGCTTATGCATCTTTTGAACGGACGCTTTCGTGGTCCCCTGCACTCAGTTGGGCAGGCTTCGCCTGAAGAGGAAGAAAAGGGAATCCAAGATGGCGGACTAGAGACTGCAACAGGAAAATTGTTGGAAGTTCGAAGACAAATTTTCCAAGAAAAATTGAACTCCGATTTCTATTCTAAAACAATTCAATTATTTCGATTGCTGGATTCAAGTGTGCAAGTGTCGGACTCTCTGAACAATTCAAGTACCGTAACAATTCAAAAATGTTAAAAAAATGATGAAAAAACAAGTCTAACTTGCGCGTAAAACGCGCCCTCTTATTTAAAAAATAATTGTGATGTAGTGTGATTGTTGTGCCTCGGATATTGTAGTAAGAGGTTGTGATTGTGATTGTAGTGCCTTGGATATGATCATGACTCGGATGAATAGTGGGGTGAAGGGTAAAAATCTTCCGCTACTAACGTCTGCAGGGGAAATAGAGGATAACTACGAGTATAACCCCCAAAGATGTAAAATTGGATTAGAAAAAGATTGCGGGGAGAGTGGAAAACAACCCGAATCTTTAAAACGAATACCCCGGGGAAAGGAAAAACGGCATGTTCCGATTACGCCTAGGTATAATCTACGCAGCCGTAAGAATACACGTAGACATGTAATGGATGAGTCGGAAAAGTCGGCTAGTACGGCTCGGCAATTTCCTACGAAAAAAATTATAAGTACGGAAAAAGAACCGAATAATGTAGTTATCACCGGTGATGATAACACCGGGGGTATTTCGGATCGGCAGTGTCCAAGAAGAAAAACCGTGAATCCCGGAAAAATTGTAAATAATGGAGCAGTTCTCGGTGCTGATAACACCGAGGCTACACCAATTAAAGAAACCATAAAAGTTGTATACTGTAATGTGAATGGTATGGCTAAGAAATCCATAACTAATATTGACACAATATTGAATGAAAATAAGGTGGATATTTTTGGAGTATGTGAGCACAAAAAACGGCGTAAACATGATGTGCCACAATTTGGAGGATACAATAGATGGGCATCATGCAGAAATAAGGAGAATGGAGGAGGTACGGCAATTTGGATAAAAAAAAATAAATTTGACCGAACCACTACCATACCTATGCCACCCATGAAAGAAGAGTGGGAGAGCGATCAAACATGGGTGGCAGTAAAAGATGGTCCTGTGAGTATGGCTATTGGAATAGTGTACTCCAGACCAGTGGGAAAATATTGTGAAATGGATGAATTTGCCGACAAAATGCAAGCACTAAATATTAGAGTGGTAGAGTTACAAGAGAAAGGATTTAAAGTAATACTTATGGGTGACTTCAATGCTAAAATAAAAAAAAGAGGAGATGGATTATTAGGAGACGACGAGGCCGGAAAATGTCTGCTAGACATGGCGGTCTTGGGGGGTCTTGAGATTTTAAATTTTAATCCGATAACAACTGGGGCGTTTACCTGGGTACCCGAAGGCAAAAGAGACAATCAGAAAAAATCCGTGCTGGATTATATTTTGCATGACCGAAATGTAGAAATTAAGTCATGTAAAATAGATGAAGCTAGAGATATAAAAATCGAATCAGACCATGTTCCTATAATTTGGGAATTTTATAAATATAATAATAATGATTCAATTGATGAGGAACCTAGGGAACAATGGAATGACTTTGAGAAAGTGGACTGGAACGCGTACAACAATCTTGTGGAATATAAGGTCATTAAGCTTTCCATGGAAAAAGAAGGCGATGAACCTGTATTAACGTATGACCAGTTACATGAGGCTATTCATAGTGCTGGAATTAGCATAATAGGAAAGAAACCGGTTGGGAAACCAAAAATTAAACGAGAAAGTGCGCAGTTAATTTTTACCCGGAAATGCTTAGCTAGAGCAAGGAAAAAATTAACTAAATATATGAAAGTACCACTACCGTATAGAGATCAAAAGGAAATTGATCGTATACGGCAACAAATTTGGTTAAACAGACAAAATGTAAGAAATCAAGAAAGAGAGGCAGAAACTATCAAAACGGAAAAATTTATGGATAGTATTAACCGTGAATGTGATAAAAATATGAAAAATCTCTACACATTCATGAATAAAAATAAAAAACCCATTCAGGAGAAATTTGGGCTCAAAGATCCTGAGGGTAATTGGATAAGTAATGACGAGGATATTAAACGTCAATTGCGTATCCAATGGGATAAAATTTACCAATCCGGAGTATGGCCTAAAGCGGAAACAACTAACATAACTACGGGATTACGAGTTGCAGAAGAAAATAAACTTCGACTACAGGAAGACATTGATAAAGTTGAAATAGTAATGGCACTGGAACAATTGCATGCTGGTACGTCTGCAGGTACAACGGATATACCACCTGAGTTATTGAAACATTTAGGAAACCAAGCGGTCATGGCGATACACCAATGGGCTAAACAAGTTTGGTTAACCCGGGACCCTCCTGTCCAAAACGATATTCTGCGTACGATTTTCCTGCATAAGAAAGGGGCTACAGATACATTGGACAATTATAGAACTCTCACCACCGGGTGCAATATTTGTAAAATATATAACCGAGTGTTGACGAATAGGATCCAGTATGCGGTAGAGGAATCCGACATACTGGGGGAAATTCAGAATGGGTTTAGGGTTCGACGTAGATCCTTAGACAATTTATTATTACTGGAGACTATAATACGTAAAACTAAAAGGGAGAAAACAGATAATTTTCTAGCCCTTTTGGATATTACAAAGGCTTATGACCGAGTAGATAGAAATATATTATGGAAAGTCATGGAAATAATGGATTTCCCAGATATTTTGATAAACAACTTACGGGCAGCTTACCGTAATCCTAAGAGTGTGGTCCATTTCCAGAATACGAAATCGGATCCGCTAAGTATGGAATTGGGACTTAAACAAGGATGTGTGCTATCTCCTATTTTGTTTGCCATATATATTGCGGAATTAGGGGATCGATTAGCTAAATCGAATCTCGGAGTACGCATTAATAATAAGAAAATACCTGGGATGTTTTTTGCGGATGACATGATGCTAGTAGGGTCGCAAACAGACTTGAAAGCATTATTGGCTATTGTGGATGAATATGCCCAACAGTTTAAAATAGAATTTTCGGGAAAAAAAAGTTCAATTATTCCCCTGAATGGGCCAATTAGGGAATATAGAAAATGGAAATTGGGTGTTATGAATATATCAGAATCGGTTTCGGAGGAAATTTTTATGGAAGAGGAGAACGAAGGGAGATATTTAGGAGTAACCATTAGTAGAAAAGGGAGTATATTTAAACCACAATGGGAACTGGCGATTCAGAAAGCATGGAGAGGAGCGGGATTAGTTGGATTGTTAGTTAGACGATGCAGTAACCCGCTCACAATACTTAAACCGTTGTGGCAATCGTATATATTACCGGCGGTTTTATATGGCACAGAAATGTTGGATTTCAATAAAGATTTTATTGAAAAAATTGATAAAATATAAGGTGGGTTTGAGAAAATAGTAATGCGAGTACTACTGGGTACAGCAACGGCGGCATGTTATGCTA
>JAAETN010000323.1 GCA_024228355.1 Maribacter sp.
GCCAAGTAACACACAGGTGCGTAACTGCCATTGAAATGCGGAATACTGAAGGGGTATTAAAAGATATAGTTCTAATTGGGGATCGAGCCAGCGATGAGTCAATTCACTAGCGAACCACCATCAACATAATTAAGCTGTTAGTGTTCACAAATATGATTTTAATTTTAAGAATAATTAGAGCCTTATTTGGTTTGATGGCAGGGTCAATATTAATATATTTTTTACTGATTCCAGCATCTCGCGTATCTTCGGTAATGGAAGATAAAGCATTAGAGTTAATGCCAAACTTGCCGGTTTTAATATTAGGGTTTTTTGCATTTGTACTAATTCGTAAGCTTATTCATTATTTACACAAGAAAAAATATGGTGTCCCACACCCAAAATTAGAGAACGTATGGCACATTTAAACACTAAGAGGGATAGGAAGGGGGTTTTGATCCCCCTCCCTCCCTCCCACACCACCTGGCATACGGGTCCGTACCAAGGCGGTTACCAAAAGTGTCGAACCGTAGTCGGACAAGAGAACCAAGGTACAGAAGCTTGATTAACTTTAATAATAACGTACTCACCAGCGCGCCTATCACCTCTTACGAGAACCGGTCGGTTCAC
>JAAETN010000324.1 GCA_024228355.1 Maribacter sp.
CGAAAAGAAAATTCCTGGCGTAAAAACCTGGAACGCAGAAACGCCCAATTTATATACACTATTGATTAGCCTTAAAAATGAAGATACAACAATCTCAGAAGCCACAAGCGTTAAGGTGGGTTTTAGAAGGGTTGAAATAAAGAACAATCAATTCTTGGTTAATGGTAAGGCGGTATTACTTAAAGGGGCGAACCTACATGATCACGATGACCAAACCGGTCATGTGGTGACGGAGGAACTTACTATGAAAGACCTTACGGTGATGAAACAAAACAATCTCAACGCTATTCGATGTAGTCACTATCCAAAGAATCCACATTTTTATAGAATGTGTGATGAATATGGTTTTTATGTTATCGATGAAGCCAACATCGAGATTCATGGGATGGGAGCAACTAACCAAGGCCTCGATGGAAATTTAGAAGCACAGAAAGTACATCCGGCATATCTACCACAATGGAAGGCGATGCATTTAGATCGTACCATTAGAATGTATGAAAGGGACAAGAACTTTACCAGTATCATCACATGGTCCTTAGGCAATGAAGCAGGTAATGGTGACAACTTTGTCGCTACTTACAATTGGTTAAAAGCTCATGATAGCACTCGTCCGGTGCAATATGAAGGTGCCACACAATATGAAAACACAGATATTCAGGCGCCAATGTACATGCGTATTCCGGATATGGTTAAGTACGCTGAAAATAATCCAAAAAGGCCAATGATCCAATGTGAGTATGCACATGCCATGGGCAATAGTGTGGGAAATCTACAGGAATATTGGAATGTAATTGAGAAATATGATGTACTACAAGGTGGATTTATTTGGGATTGGGTAGATCAAGGAATTGCTACCAAAACTGAAGACGGCAGGGATTATTGGGCTTACGGAGGAGATTTGGGAGGTATGGATTACCAGAACGATGTCAACTTTTGTTTGAACGGGATTGTGAATCCTGATAGAAGTGCACACCCTTCATTGTATGAAGTGAAAAAAGTGTATCAATATGTAAAATTTGAAAGTAAAAATGCCAAAACTGGTGAAATTGTGATTAAAAATAAGTATGATTTTACCAATCTGAATAATTTTGATTTTAGTTGGAAATTATTTAAAGATGGGGAAGAATCGGCGACTGGTAAATTACCTGTATTGGATGTAGCCCCTGGGACATCAAAATCTGTTCGTATCGACCTCCCTGAACTAGAGGATTCTAGAGCAGAGTACTTCCTAAATCTTTATGTGAACACAAAAGAAGCTGCTCCTTTGATGCCAGCAAATCACTTATTGGCCTACGAACAATTTCAATTAACGGAATTTATTCCTGACACATTTACAACGGCTGATTCTAGTGACGGACTAGAAATTACATCTCTAAATAGCTCAGTAATCATTAAGGGAAAAGACTTTGAAGTAAAATTCGATTCCGAGAAAGGAGCATTAACATCAATAGATTATGGTAATGGAAATATATTGGTGAGAGGTGTCAAAACAAACTTTTGGAGAGCTACCACCGACAATGATTTCGGTTATCGCATGCCTAGAAGATTAAAAGCTTGGAAAGGTGCGACCGATAACCAGAAGCTGGTTGATTTAAAAGTTGAATCAGGGGAAAACAAACAGGCCATTGATATTTTGAAAATTACAGAAAATCCGTTCAAGGTCAACAAGGAGAAAATAAGTGTTATAGCCAATTTTGATTTACCGGATGTTAATGGTCAGGTAGGTATCACCTATGATATAAATGAACAAGGAGAAATACGTATTACTACCTATTTAAGCAATATTTCTTCAGAATTACCGGTACTGCCACGTTTCGGAAATAACTTTATAATCAGTAATGAATATCAAAAAGTGAACTGGTATGGTAGGGGACCTCATGAGAACTATCAAGACAGAAAGACCTCAGCACTTGTAGGTAATTATGAAGCAATGGTTGAAGAGCTATATTTTCCGTACATACGA
>JAAETN010000325.1 GCA_024228355.1 Maribacter sp.
AGCCTTATTTTGTCACACCAGCATACCGGCTGGTGGTTTACTGTACAGATTAATTACGTTTTTACCGGAAAAGAGCGTGGAAAGCTTCCACGTATCCACAATTTTTTGTAGTCCCGGCTTTTTACATCATGTAGCCCAAAGCCTCCAAGTTCGATAAAACTGATTCGTCCGGCAAGTGTTTCTGAGCTTTGTGCATTCAAGTCACGCGAGGCGCTTCCAAGGATTAGAAACCTTTTTTTCGGATAACGGTCAACAAGCACCCGCAAGGTTGGAAACAGTTCCGGTCGTCTCTGGATTTCGTCAATTATCACAATTCCTTTGTGTGCTTCCAGTGTTATACCCATTACGAAGTGGTTTTAGGAATTTCGGGTCATGAGTTTGCCTGAAATTTTGATTTTTCAATTGAACAAAATCAGAGGCTTAGCAATGCTAAGTCGAAGCTTTTGTGATTGAGAAAACTCTAAAGTTCAGGTGAAATCGGGTTATGAAAACCTAAAACCAATTCGTGATGGGTATATCATAGGGTTGTCTAGCTTGGCAAGATCACGGTGATCCTCGCAATCAAGAAAGAGGATACTGGACGATGCAAGCTTTGCAGAAAGCTGATGTGCAAGTGTTGTCTTACCACATTGCCTCGGTCCGAGCAATGCAACAACAGGATTGTTCCTTATATGCCTCTTGATGAACTTCATTTCTCTTGTTCTCTGAATTTTCATAGTATTATTTAACCATGAAATATCTGTAATGGCAACTGAAATATCGCTGCTTATCAATCATTCTCTTTGAAATCATAACTGCTTGTTTTTTTAAAATTAGTGCCAATTAGTGAAATTCGTGTCTCTGAACCGTTTAATATCTCAATTCCATAATTCTTACCTGCCCGTCCCGCTTAGCGTGACCCGCCAGTTTATTAGGCAGAAACCCTTAAATTTTATTTGTAATTCGTGTCTCTACTTAATCTTTTTTTCTCCCCAGATTTTTTTGATAGAGACTAACAGGATGTAATTTTTGTATATTTTCTTTTCCTGGCGATCTCTGCGGCTTTGCGTGATAACTTCTTTTTTTTCAACACCGTCATAAAACCATGACGCGACCGTCATAATTTCATGACGCATTAACCCACGTATATTCAAAAACTTATCAAATAATCGTCATAAATCCGTGACGGTTAGATATGTCTACCACTTGTTGCAAATCACATAACTTCCAACATGGCAAGATGTTAACTGTTTGGCCTGAACTTTGCTATGCATGTATATATGTAACTATAATTTCACAACTCCTGACCTCGGTGATTTTACAATGATACCAATTTGTAAAAAAGTCGCATTTCAGTGCCTGGAAATTTCGCTTCCGTTTCATTAAGTCGCTTACAAAGTTTTAGCGCTATCTTGTTTGACCTCTCATTGCTTAG
>JAAETN010000326.1 GCA_024228355.1 Maribacter sp.
CCTTGTTTTGTCCCAGCATCAGAGGATTCGTCTGTTCCTTGATGTTTGTTTATTTCTTCTAAAGCATCCTTTTGATCTTGTTTAATGGATTCCTCTTTAGATTTATCAATTTTAAGATCTATCGGTTTTTTTAAATCCTCATTGTCCTTTTTAAGCTCCTTCAATTCCTCCGCCAATTTTTCAAAATCCCTGTTTAATTTTTCCTGCTCTTTATTTGAAAATTCCTCGCCCAACTTTAATTCCGACAAAATATCCTGTCGTTCACTCAATTTTTTTAAATCACTGGCCAATTGCCTAGCCTTTTCGGTAACATAGTACCTTTTGGTAAGCTCAAGTAATTGTTCTAAATTTCGTTTACTATTTTGCTGCTTTTTAGCCAGTTCTTCCAACCGTTTGGACAATTCCTCTTTGTCTATTTTATCAGCAATCTTATTTAATTCTTCCAATAACTTTTCATTTTTCTTAGCTTCCAACTCTTGTCGCTCCAAGCGCTCTTGTAATAACTTATTTAAGTTATCATCTTTATTGGTCTTATCCAGGTTTTCCTTTAATTGACTGCTAAATTTTTGCATCAGATTTTCCTGTTCCCGCTGTTTTTTAAGAAAGTCCCTTATTTGATTTTGATCGTTATAATTTAATTGTTCTTTTTCCTTTTGTTCTTTATTTATTTCATCAAGTGTTTTTTGCTGTTCTTTGAACTTTTCCAAAGATTCGTCCATATTGTCAATTATCGCCTGTTGCGTTTTTAATTCTTTATTCAACAATTCATCCTCGTTCAATAAAGTGCTGCTATAGATTTTACTTTTAACGGATTTACCTTTATGAATCGCATCGTTATCCCTTGAAACAAAATAATAAGAGTAGGTTATTCCATCTTCAAGTTGTAAACCCGATGGGAAAGTGTAATAAAACTGGTTAAAATTAGAATTAGGCCTGGCAATATCAACATATTGTTTTTCATCCTTACTCGATTCCGGATAACAGACTAGTTTAATACTGCTTAATTTATAATCGTCTGAAGACTCTCCCACATAATAAGCACTATTCGGGTTTAATGAATCTAACACTTGTTCAACTTTAATCGTTGGATATGCATCCTTAATAACAGTGAAGCGATAACCTAACTTTTCATAATCCTTTACATTAGTATTTGATGTTGAAATTTGATAATCATAGTTATTATAGATTCGTTTTGAGAATGAAAACTCATCTTTGGATTTATAAAAATTCCAAGTGGTATCTTTATCAATCAAACTAACTTCTTCCGTATTTTCCCCAACTACTTTCCAGGATGCCTTGGTGCCTTCCGGTAAAATCGCATTGCCAGTGCTTTTTAGGGATTCCGATTCTTTATTAAGATATTTCGGATAATCAAGATCAACCTCGAAATTTTGAATAACAGGGGTTTTCAGTACATTTAAACGATAAATTTTTGATACTACCTTTCCAGAAAAGAACTGAAACTCGTTATCTTCCAAAGGACGTATAAACGTATATTTATAATTGCCTTTTTCCTGTTGTAGCAAAAGTTCTTTTCCATCAATCCTAATATTTACAGCGTCTGGTCGTACTTCACCTCTAGTAGTTACATAAATCGTATACGATTTATCCTCTAGGACATCCAAGCTTGTATTTAACATTTCAAACTTAAAAGGGGCAGGTGGTTCATACGCCATATCATAATTGACCATTCTATCGTAAGAACTAAAGAAAGAATTAAAATTACCCGATAATCCTATTAGCCCAAATAGTACTATAGGAATAACCAAATACTTTAAATACTTAACATTTTCCTTAAAATCAACGGCCTTGGCAAAAGGAACGGGATTGAGTGTCTTAGACCGCTGTTCTATGCTTGCCAATAATAATTCCGATTGGTTTTTATCTTCGGCTAAATCCAATAAATTGTACAATTTATCCTCCACTTCAGGAAAATGCTTGCCAATCAACCGCGATGCGTCTTTATTATTAATTCCTTTTTTTACCTTGAACAAATAAAGGAGAGGAGTAAAGATAAATTTATACAATAGGAACAATCCTACCACAACGAAGCAGAAAAAAAGAATCATTCTTCCGTTTGTATTTAACCATAGAACGTATTCAATGCCTAATATCACAAGTAAAAACAAAAGACCTAAAACCAAAAAAAGCAAGGCGCCCTTTATCAGCATTTTAGAGTAATACTTCTTTGTGAAATGGTTTAATTTATCAAGTATGTTGTGGTACGTTTGCAATTTGGGCTATATTTAATACCAAGATAATTTATATAACATACTTTGTTGGCAAAATATTGTTAAAAGGTAGAAGATGAAAGATTTAAAGTATCTGGCGGCATTCACTTTGCCCATTTCCGCTGTAATTAGTCTCAATTTTAACGGATACTGGAGTTTTTTTACACCCTTTTATGCCTTTGTCATTATTCCTGTTTTAGAACTACTTTTACCCCAAGATCGTACAAATTTCGATGACGAAGAACGTGGGATAAAAATGAACAAAGCCATTTTTGATTGGCTTCTCTATTTAAATGTACCCATAGTCTATGGGCTATTGATATATGCCCTCTGGCTTGTCACATCCCAAAGTGTAGCCCATTTCGAAATTGTAGGCATAACCCTTTCATTAGGGATTGTTCTTGGTACCAACGGTATTAATGTCGCACATGAACTTGGTCATAGGCTAAAAACCAATGAAAGGTATTTTGCAAAATTCCTTTTGCTTCCTTCTTTATACATGCACTTTTACATTGAGCATAATTTTGGCCACCACGTAAATGCAGCTACAAATGAAGATCCGGCTACGGCCAAATACAACCAAACGGTATATTCATTTTGGATTACTTCAGTAATTAGGCAGTATATAAGCGCTTGGAAACTTCAGCTTAAGATTCTAAAACAAAACAAATCTGACTTTTTTTCCCAAAAAAATGATATGTTTTGGTATTTGCCGATTCAAACTATATATCTAGTGTTGGTATGGTATATATTTGGCCTAACCGGGATGCTGTTCGCCCTTGGGGCTGCCATTGTAGGCTTTTTACTCTTGGAAACCGTCAACTATATTGAACATTATGGCCTATTGCGAACGAAATTGCCGTCTGGAAGATATGAACGGGTTAAGAAAATACATTCCTGGAATAGCAATCACGTTGTTGGCCGCATAGTTTTGTATGAATTGACCAGACATAGCGATCATCATTACAAATCATCCAAGAAATATCAAATATTGGATTATCATGATATATCCCCTCAAATGCCCTATGGTTATCCCACATCAATGGTAATGTCATTTCTGCCTCCGCTTTGGTTCAAAATAATGAATCCAAGAATTCCAGCTGAAATGAAAACTTCTTAGAACCCCTAAATGTTTACTAAGTATTTCTAAAATCAACAATGGAATTATAGGCAAGAAAACAATCTTTAGGGATTAGCGGGCCACCTTTTTTATACCTTTGCTTCTTAAAATTTTATTATGCCCAAAAAAGTCAGAGTCAGATTTGCCCCAAGTCCTACCGGGCCATTACATATTGGTGGTATACGTACTGCCTTGTTCAATTATTTATATGCTAAAAAACACAATGGTGACTTTGTTCTGCGCATCGAGGATACCGATCAAAATAGATATGTGGAGGGAGCTGAACAATATATTATCGATGCTTTGGATTGGTGCGGGATACCGTATGACGAGGGCCCAGGAAAAGATAGTGGCTTTGGTCCTTATCGGCAAAGTGAACGCAAACATCTCTATAAAAAATATGCTGACGAATTAATAAGTAGGGGTAAGGCATATTATGCCTTTGACACCGCTGATAAATTGGACTTTCACCGCAAAGACCATGAAGCCAAAGGAAAGACCTTTATCTATAACTGGCATAACCGCTTGAAATTAAATAATTCCCTATCGTTGACATCTGAAGAAACCAAAGTGAAAATAGAAGCCGGGGAGGACTTCGTGATAAGGTTCTTAACCCCAAAGGATGAAAAATTGCATCTAAAGGATATAATCAGAGGTGCTATTGAGATAGACACCAACATTCTTGATGATAAAGTGCTTTTTAAGAGTGACGGTATGCCCACTTACCATTTAGCCAATATTGTAGACGACCATTTAATGCAGATTAGCCATGTAATCCGTGGGGAAGAATGGTTGCCTTCTTTGGCATTGCATCAATTATTGTATGACGCTTTTGAGTGGGATACGCCAGAATTTGCGCATTTGCCATTAATCATGAAACCGGTCGGCAAAGGCAAGTTGAGTAAGCGTGATGGTGAAAAAATGGGATTTCCGGTATTTCCGCTATCATGGAACGATTCCCTAGGATATCGTGAAGCGGGCTATTTTCCGGAAGCTGTCATCAACTTTTTGGCGCTGCTCGGTTGGAATCCAGGTACAGAGAAAGAAATCTTTGATTTAGAGGAGCTAGTAATAGCTTTTAGTCTGGAACGCGTGCATAAGGCCGGTGCCCGCTTTGATCCAGAAAAGACCAAGTGGTTCAATCACCACTATTTGCAAAATAAGACTGATACTGGGTTGGCTGAATTGTTTCAATTAGAGTTGGCCAAAAAGGGGATTCCCGGCCATCCAGTGAATAAAAACTACATTGATAAGGTCGTGTCCCTGATTAAAGAACGTGCAAATTTCGTTTCTGACTTTTGGGATCTAAGTTCCTATTTCTTTAAGGCCCCAGATAGTTTCGATGAAAAAGCGGTTCGCAAACAATGGAAGGATGATACCCCGCAAATAATGAACGATCTTGTTGCTGTTTTAAATGGCATTGAGGACTTCTCTTCTGAAAATGTCGAAACTTTGGTCAAGGAATGGATTGGTAAAAAAGAACTTTCATTTGGAAAAGTTATGCCTCCTTTACGATTGGTCATTGTAGGGGCTATGAAAGGGCCGCATTTATTCGACATCTTGGGTATGATAGGCAAGCAAGAAAGTATTTCAAGAATTCAGAAGGCGATTTCTATTTTGTAAGTTCAGTACTGTAACAAATAGCCCTATTATCCTACAGATATTATAAAGCGATTTTGTAAATTCATACACTAACTAAAATTATATTATAACATGGGCAATTTCATTTTAATACCTATTATTTTTTTCGGACTGATCATTCTGTTTTCCTCATTCTTCATTGTAAAACAACAAACTGCGGTAATTATCGAACGTTTTGGAAAATTTCAAAGTATCCGCCAATCAGGTCTGCAAATGAAGATTCCGCTTGTTGATCGTATTACAGCGCGATTGGGATTAAAAATTCAACAATTGGATGTTATTGTTGAAACCAAAACCCTGGACGATGTTTTTGTTAAACTAAAAGTCTCGGTACAATATGTAGTGATAAAGACAAAAGTGTATGAAGCCTTCTATAAGTTAGAATACCCTCATGATCAAATTACATCCTATGTTTTTGATGTGGTGCGTGCTGAGGTCCCCAAGATGAAATTAGATGATGTTTTCGTCAAGAAAGATGATATTGCGATTGCGGTAAAAGCCGAACTTCAAGATGCCATGCTGGAATATGGATACGACATTATAAAAACCCTAGTGACCGACATTGATCCAGATGCGCAAGTAAAAGAGGCCATGAACCGTATCAATGCCTCTGAGCGTGAGAAGATCGCTGCCCAGTTTGAAGGTGATGCGGCACGAATCCTCATAGTAGAAAAGGCCAAAGCAGAGGCAGAAAGCAAAAGATTGCAAGGACAGGGTATCGCAGACCAGCGTCGAGAAATTGCTAGGGGCTTGGAAGAGTCTGTGGAAGTTTTGAACAAGGTTGGTATAAATTCCCAAGAAGCTTCTGCCCTTATCGTTGTCACGCAGCACTATGACACTTTGCAATCAATAGGAGAGGAGACAAATACGAATTTAATTTTGTTGCCGAACTCTCCACAAGCGGGAAGTGATATGTTGAATAATATGGTTGCGTCATTTACGGCAAGCAATATGATCGGGGAAGAAATGAAAAAGAATAATCCGAAATAAGGATAGGATTACATTGCTATTAATTGAAAAATCCCGCTTACAAAATGTATAGTGGGATTTTTCTTATCTATAACAGATAAAAAAGAAATTAATACAGCATTACGATTGACCCAATGCAATTCTTTATTTAAAGACCTTTGTGAGGATTATTCCTTATCCGCCATAGTGATTCAATGCCCTTAAAAGAAAACCTCTTAAAGCTTGTTAAAACAAGCCGTTTTTTATAGATAATACCGATTGATATATTTTAAACGATAAGAAATATCAATCTTAGTTATTTTGCTGGATTTTGGCCCAAGTATCCCTTAAAGTTACCGTTCTGTTAAAAACCAAATTTTCGGATGTCGAATCCGGATCCACACAAAAATAGCCCAATCTTTGAAACTGAACTCGATCTTCAACTTTGGCATTTTTTAAACTAGGTTCTAAAAACCCCTTGATGACTTTTAAGGAATCGGGGTTTACAAAGTCCATAAAATCCTTGTCTTTATGCGTGTCCGGACTTTCATCCAAAAACAAACGATCATAAATTCGAACTTCGGCTTCAAAGGCATGTTTTACAGAAACCCAATGTAATGTTCCTTTCACCTTGCGCAAGCTTTCTTGCGTTCCACTACCGCTTTTGCTTTTTGGATCATAGGTACACTGAATTTCCGTGATATTGCCATCGGTATCTTTAGTACAGCTTTCCGCTTTAATAATGTAGGCGCTCTTTAATCTTACTTCGCCTCCCAATTTTAATCTAAAGAACTTACGATTGGCTTCCTCCCTAAAATCATTCTTTTCAATATAAATTTCCCCGGAAAAAGGAACTTTGCGTGTACCGGCAGATTCATCTCCAGGATTATTCTCGGCTTCTAGCCATTCTTCTTCTCCTTCAGGATAATTGGTAATTACAACCTTGATTGGGTCTAAAACGCCCATTACCCTCGGTGACACCTTATTTAAATGCTCCCTTACATGAAACTCCAACAAGGAGACATCTATTAAATTCTCACGCTTGGCAATTCCTATTGTATCCGCAAAATTCCTGATAGATTCAGGTGTGTAGCCTCTTCTTCGTAAACCTGAAATGGTAGGCATTCGTGGATCATTCCAGCCATTCACGACTCCTTCTTCAACCAACTTTAAGAGTTTACGCTTACTAACAACAGTGTGGCTTAAATTTCTTCGGGCAAACTCCCGTTGCTTTGGGCGTACTGTCCTCTCGTCATATACCTGATCCAAAAACCAGTCGTATAGTTCACGGTGCATGGCAAACTCCAAAGTACACAGAGAGTGTGAAACTTGTTCTATATAGTCGCTTTCGCCGTGTGTCCAATCGTACATTGGATAAATACACCAATCGGATTTTGTTCTATGATGAACCTTATGAAGTATTCTGTACATGATAGGGTCCCTCATTAACATATTCGAAGAGCTCATATCTATCTTAGCTCTTAATACATGGGTTCCCTCTTCAAACTCACCCTTTTTCATAGCTTCGAAAAGCCGTATATTTTCATCAATACTTCTATCTCGAAAGGGGCTATGGCCTCCTGGTTCATTCGGTGTGCCCTTTTGGGCCGCCATTTCCTCAGAGGATTGGCTATCAATGTATGCCTTCCCTTTTTTTATTAGAACAATGGCCCAATCGTACAATTGCTGAAAATAATCAGAAGCATACCGTTCGGTATCCCAATTATATCCAAGCCACTTAACATCCCGTTTTATAGCATCAACGAATTCCTGCTCTTCCTTTACCGGATTGGTGTCATCAAACCTAAGATTTACAGGGGAATCATAGCGTAAGCCCAAACCAAAATTCAGGCAAATTGAGCTTGCATGCCCTATGTGCAAATAACCATTGGGCTCTGGTGGAAAACGAAAACGTAATTGTTCTTTTGGAAAGCCATTTTTAAGGTCTTCCTCAACGATGTGTTCTAAGAAATTCAATGATTTAGGAGCTTCGTTCATTTGGCATTTTTTAGGAAGTGCAAAGGTAGGAAAAATGCAGCTATCGCGGGCTATCAAATACCCTAGCATACAAATAACACTGTTTCACAACATATTTTCGATACGCTACAACAATAAGTTTCGAACCGAGTAATTAAATAACATATTTGTTCTTGAATAGTCTTGAATGATTGACTCAGGCCAGATTAATGGCGGTTAAAGGCAAAAATCAAAACTAATTCAACCCCAAATCAAACAGCAAAACACGTTGAACAAAAATTGTAACTACTTATGAAACGCACATCAAAGTTCCACATCCAGATGTTCCTAGTGGCTTTTTCGCTGTTGACTCTCGCTCCACTTTCTGCTCAAATCCTGGTAAATGCTCCAGAACCTGCAGACAATCCTAATTTAGCTGGTAATTCTCCATGGACAGCAATTTGTGCTGGTGTCGGAGGATTCAATGAATACTATGCCAAAATATCATGGGCAGGAAATGCAAACGGTCCAAACGAATTTGTATTGGAATTGTCAGACGCTACCGGAGATTTTACGAATGCAGTAGAACTTGTAAGTGTTGGCGATCAAAACGGAAATAGCTCCAAAGAGTTTGATGTTGAATTTGCCATCCCGACAGATACAAGAGGGCAAGGGTACAAGCTAAGGGTAAGGTCTACTGACCCAGCTTCTACCAGTGAGGATTCTCCAGCTTACAATATGTATTACTTGGATGTCACCTCGAATATCAACATTAGTGATGATGGTAGTGGAGTGCCTCCAGGGACTGTCTGTGCTACGGGGCCAATAACGCTTCAGGTTGATAATGTCCCTAATCCTGAAACTTATCAGTACATCTGGTATATGAGCGGTTCACCAATTAGCGGGGAAACAGGTCATACACTGAATGTGACAACATCAGGAATGTATTTTGCGCTTATTGATTATGGGCCAATATGTTCAGGGTCTGCAAATACAGATTCAAATATCGTTGATGTTACCATTGGCGGTGGGGGCGAAGGGATTTTCATCAACCCTCCCACTAAAACGGCTTTATGTGCAGGGGAAACAGAAACCTTGAGTATTAATAGGACCGATCCCTCATGGAATTATAGATGGTTTAAAGATGGTGTTGAAATCCCATCTGCAACCTCATCATCATATACTGTCGATGCTAACGTTGCAGATTTTGAGGGTGACTATCAAATTGAAATATCTTCTGCTAGCATTTGTAACGAAACATCCGCTCCAATAGCAATGTCTAATGCGGATAGTTTTACCGTTACTTTGGACAACGCCCCAAATATTGTATTACTACCATCCCAAACTGAAACCATAAGCATAAGTAGTACAGCAATTTCACCAACCTACAAATGGTTTAGAAATGGATCCGAAATCTCCGGTGAAACCAACAATTCCCACAATGTCACCCAGGAAGGTACTTATTACGCTGAGGTAACTCAAGGAGGCGGAACTTGTCCGGGAACAATAAAGAATTCAGAGGCTACAACCGTTGTTGTACCGGCATCATTCGAGCTCATTGTGGATTATGCCTCGTCCTATACCGCATGTGTAACAACCGATATCGTATTGCAATTACAGACAATTAATGCAGTGCTATCGGATCTTAGTAAAATAGACGTAACGGCAGATATAGCAACGAGCTTTGCTTATCAATGGAAAAGAAATGGTGTTGACCTAGCCGGTTCGACAAGCAATTCTATAAGCCTCACGGATATTTCAGAGAACGGTGATTATGTTCTTGATGGTGATATAGCCACTTACAACGCATCGTCAAATACATTGTCTGTACAATTATTGACATCCGAATCACTGGCTATTTCTAGTACAAGTACTGTTTATTGCAGTGCTTCTGATATTGTAACAATAACAACCCCTACCAATCTTACCGGTGAAACCTATGAATGGCAAAGAGATGGCGCTTCAGTCAACACGACCGATACTTCATTTGATGTGAATCAGACAGGAACATACCGATTGGTTTTAGACAGAAACGGATGCTCACTAATATCCAACGAAATAACAATAGCTTCTTTGGATGAATCCCTGATAACATTAAATCCAGCCGGTGATATTGTCTTCCCTGAAGGTACTTCTAGAACAGTTAGCGCAAGTGGTGGTACCGCATATCGTTGGTACGATTCGGATAATGTTGAAATGGGCACATCAAGTTCCATGAATTTTACCACCGAAGGTACGTATACCTTGGTTGCCAATATTGACAACTGTGAGATTGCCAGGCAAATTAATGTAACGTATTTAGATACGTTCAAAGTCCCAAATGTTATCACAACAAACGGTGATGGTATTAATGACCAATGGGTCATTCCGAATTCATACTCGAATAAAGCGGACGTAAACGTGATTATTTATAACGAAAAAGGGGAGGAAATCTTGAATGAATTTGATTATAACAATTCATGGCCTTCCTCATCAACGTCATTCCCAAAACAAAATATGGTCTTCTATTATAAAATTAGAAACGCCGACGAGGTGCTGAAGCAAGGCACCATTACTGTAATTAGATAATTATTACAATGCTTAAGAATAGAATATTTTTCATACTGTTACTTATTGTGTCGTTGGCCAAGGTCAATGCCCAGGAAGATACCCCATTTGTTCCTTATGATGTGCCTTCCCAGAATTTGTTAAAATACAATAGATTTCTGATAAATCCGACGTTTTCAACAGTTCGGGAAGATGTTTCTTATATAAATTTTTTACATAGAAACCAATCGGTACAATTTGATGATAATAACCAAAATTACTTTTTAAGCTATAGTGGTCGAATCAGTGATAGAACCGGACTTGGGCTAAGTTTATATTCACAGCGAAAAGGTACAGTAACTAATTTTGGTGTTCTTGCCAACTATGCGTATGGAATTAAATTAAGCGATAAGAGTAATTTTACTTTTGGGGCCAATGTTTCGTATTACAATAGTGGCTTTGACATAAATCGTGTTACAACAGTAGAAGAAGATCCTTTCTTGGCGGGGCTTCAGGATAGTAACTTATTGTCTTTTCAGCCAGGTTTCAATATTTCTTATGGTAAGTTCGATTTTGGTCTTTTCGCCGAAAATCTCTTTGATTACAACCTAAAGTCCAGTGAATCAATTACGGATTTTAAGGATAAGACCTTTTCTGGTCACTTACAGTATACCCATGAATTTGAAAATGCTTCAGGTGCTCTTGAAGGCGGCCGAGTTATGCCTTTGGCCCGCGCTAGGAAAGTTGGTGAAGATGATATTGTGCTTGGCGGAAGTCTAATCCTGGATCTTCCAAAATTAGGCTGGGTACAAGGAGGTTACGATAGCTTTTATGGTGCGTCTGCAGGTGTTGGTTTTAACCTGAGCAAAAAGCTTTCTTTAGGGTATACCATGGAAAAAGGATTGTCTAGCAATTTTGACAACTTTGGGGTTACCCATGAAATTTCATTTGCCTATTCCTTTACTCCAAATTTGACAGAGGACCGCGTATTTCTGGAAGAAGGTAATGACCTGGTCAATCAAGAGGTGTCCTTTGATGAGAATGCAGTTGCAAGCAATGATGAATTGGAAGAGCTCAGAAAGAAACTGGCTGAGAATGATGCAATAATAGAAGAATTGATGTTTAGACAGGATTCTCTGGAAAGTAATCGTAAAAAAGACCTTGAAAAACGTTTTGAAATGGTCATGCGCATGGTCAGAAATGAAACCAAGGGTGAGCGACCAGACTTGGAGCAAAAGGCAGAAAAACTGTTCTTGGGAGATGATTCAGATATTGCTGTGACCGCCAACAACGTCACCAATGACGGTCGTGATAAACCACAAACTATTGAAGAGACCAAACGGGACAATAATGATAAAAAACCTGTTTTTGATAATGCCAGACCAATTCATAAAGTAAAAGAAGCCGTCGTTTCGGCAAACACCGAGACCAAGGCCCGGCCTATTTCTACGCAAGACAATACACGTAAAACCAAAGCTAAAGCTAAATCGACCACTCCAAATAAAATCAAACAAAGAAGATTCAGGGATTTACAAGGAGTTGAAGACGGGTATTATGTAGTCGCCAATGTGTATAAAGGCGGGCGATACATGCACAAGTTCATTGATGGTCTTGAAGAGAAAGGAATAACCGCAGATTTCATAGACAACCCAAATAATGGGTTAAAATATGTGTATATAGAGCGCTACGATACATGGCAAGAGGCTGCTGATGCACACAAAAGCAATATTAACGGTAGGTATAATGGTGAAATGTGGATTATGAATGTTGATAACCGCTATACCAATGAGGCTTATGTTGAAAACAGCAACAAAATCAAGGAAAAATCCTCTAAATACGAAACAGATATATTGCAGAAAAACGTGATTGTAAAAGACAAGATTACTACGAACAAGCAAGAGCCTAAAACACAAATTATAAATGGTGTTGATTCTGGTTACTACTTAATTGCAAATGTTTTTGCGAATCCTAATAATGCCAAAAGATTCGTTAAGTTGTTGAATTCCTACGGATTGAGTGCAAGCTATTTTATAAACCCTGAAAACAATTTTAGATATGTTTATTTAAAACGCCATCAATCCTGGAACAATGCCCTTCTTTCGTACTATACCAAACTAAATGACGCGTACGATGACAAGATGTGGATTATGCGCGTTACACCAAGCCAAATGGCCTAGATTTTATATGATTGGGGCTTGATTATTTTTTCCACCAATCATTCAATATCCAATTATTAGAATAGATCATATTTGTACTATCCGAAAATTTGAGCTCCTAATGGGTCTGTGTCCAAAATGACCTTACCATACAATTTTATATACAAATGCATTTGATTTGTCAGAGATAATGGTCTGTTTCCCTATTTTTTCATTTCCAATTCCATCGCCTGTATTAACATAATTATGATGCTGATTAACTACAGTATTATCCTACAAAAAACATTTTATTTTATCCATTATAAGCAGATGAAATACGATGAAATATTCACTTAAACAGACAAAAATTCGATACTAATCAAATTAGGTAATTATTAATAGCAAACCCTATTAAAATAGCGTTTCACAACATAACTACTGTATACCACAACATTAAATTTCATCGCAAATTATTATGGGCAATATTTGTTGGTGATAGTTTCCAGGTTTTTCATTCTCTGAAATTGTCGCGATCAAACAGTACAAAAACCAAACCTACTGACCCAATGAAAATAAAGGAGGCCCAATTTTTTTTACTAGCCTGTATCTTTTTCCTTCCCTTTGCAGGATTTTCCCAAGAGTATACTTCTTTTACAAGAACGTACCCTAACGGCAATACCTTCAGATACCAAAACAACATTAAAGGTGACTTAACTTTTATTGCAAATAATATTGTTAACAGAGATGGTGGCACAGGTACAACCCAGCCTGAAGATCCATATAATGCAACAGGAAGTTCATCAACTTACAATGACTGGTTAAACCAACAATATATTGATGTAGATTCTGATCCAACGACCTTTAGTTCTAGTACGGCAAATTTTAGTTTTCCACAGGTAAACTGTAATTTAATACGATATGCTGGCCTATATTGGTCTGCAACTTACCCTAGCGCACAGGCTGGTCAGGCAATAGGTACAGGTAGACAAAACGATTTTAATCAGGTCAAGTTAATGGTTCCTGGTGGTGCATATGTCGATGTTTTTGCTGACGAAATACTCTTTGATGGATTTACAAGTGCTGATAATTCAGTACGACAAAACAGTCCGTATGCCTGTTATGCCGACGTAACCTCATTGATTACCCCGCTTGCCGATCCTTCTGGCGATTATACCATAGCAAATGTTAGATCGGTAGTTGGTTCCTTATCTCCAGGAGGTGGAGCCGCTGGTGGTTGGACTTTGGTTATCGTTTATGAAAATCCAACATTATCAGGTAAATTAATCACCACTTTTGATGGTTTTGCAAGAGTACGTAGCGCCAACCCAACCGTAGATATTAATTATGCCGGATTCAATACTATTCCTGTAGGACCAGTAAGAGCAAATATTGGAGCTGCAGCTTTAGAAGGGGATAATAGAATTACTGGGGACAGAATGCGAATTAGGGCGGCAAGCAATCCTGGTTTTACAACTATAAGCAATGCCGTAAATCCTGCTAACAACTTTTTTAATAGCAATATCACATTAAACGGTGCGATAACAACAAATCGAACGCCAAATAGTATAAATACACTTGGCTATGATACTGATATTTTTCTTTTAAATAATCCTGCCAACTCTGTAATTCCGAATGCAGAAACAGCGGCAACTTTTAGGTTTACCTCAAGTGGAGATCAGTATTATCCTTTCTTCAACTCCTTTAACATTGAAATTATTGAACCCAATATTGTTGTCGAAAAAAAGGTTGAGGATATTGCAGGAAACGATATTACCGGTCTTGGTGTTAATCTTGGTCAAGAACTTGATTATGTGCTTACTTTTCAAAACACTGGTAACGATGATGCAACCAACTATACATTAAGGGATGTATTGCCAATTAATACAACATTTATTCCAGCCAATTTAGTGATGCCTCCAGGCATGACCTATGTCTATGATTCCGTCGCACATGTCATAACATTTAATGTTCCGGACAATCTGGTGGAAGATGGAGACCCGCCCTCAACGATACGCTTACGGGTAAAAGTCGCGGAAAATTGTTTTGATTTTATTGATGCATGCACTGATCTTATTGCAAATTTGGCTTATTCAACCTATGAGGGTGTTATTAATGACAATCAAATCACCGACGATCCAAGTGTCTCTGATTTTGACAATTGTGGCTTTGTAACACCGGGAGCCACAAACTTTTTATTGGATGATTTATCTGATTGTGACTTTTGGCGAACGGTACAGCTTTGTGGAGATGATGTTCTTTTGGATGCTGGTGATAATTTTGATTCCTATATCTGGTACAAAGATGAGAATGGGGATGGTCTTATAGATCCGGGGGATACCGTTTTGAATGACGGTGATCCTGACAATGACCCAAGTACGTTGTTGGTCAACGATGTAGGCATTTATATTGTCGATAAAATCGTAGCTGATCCGTGTAAGGGATTCCAGGAAATAATAACGGTAGAGCGGTTTGGTGACAATACAATAAATCCAATTATTGAATTCTATAATCTGGTTAATGGTGATGCCGATCCAACCAATGATATACAGGGTGAAATAGTTAGCTGTAGTATTGATGGGGATCTACTACCGAAAATATTCCTTTGTGGAATAAACGATACCGAGCTTTTACAAGTAAACATAGTTGATGCGCAAAGCATTGTGTGGGAACAATTGGATGAAAGTAGCTGTGCGTCTTCAGGTGATGATTGTGCGAACAAAAACCTAACCTGTACTTGGAACCCTGTAACTACCGGAAATAGTTATGATGTTTCCAGCCCTGGTAAATATAGGTTGGTGGTAAACTACCAAAATGGATGTTTTAACAGATTCTATTTTAATGTGTTCCAAAACACCTTGGACATTGAATACAATAAAAATGATATAATCTGTACAACCCAAGGAAATATAACAATTACAAACCTAGGTAATGGGTATGGCTATCAATTAGTCGATATTGCAACCAACACCGTTGTAGTGCCCTTTAGTGCGAATAATGGGCCTAGCTTCGATATCGCAACAAACGGTGCATTCAGAGTTGATGTGGTTCAATTGGACAGCGGAGGAATTCCAATTCCTGGAGCATGTATATTCAGTACACCGGATATCGGAATTTTGCTTCGTGATTTCCAGGTTAATATAAGTTCAACTCTTGCAACTTGCAATGATTTAGGCTCCATAACCATACAAGTCTCTAATGTAGAGCCTGATTATGAATATGAATTGCGATTGGACGATGGTTCCAATGGTGGTTTAGGTACCTTACTTGACAATGAAACAGCACAACCAGATAATAACTATACCTTTAATAATCTAAACCCGGATGACTATATTGTCATTACCAGAACTGATGATGGTTGTGAGGATATTCAAAACATTACTGTTTCTCAGGTTCCTGATTTAAATCTCACAGCCTTAACAACAGCTGACATAAGTTGTGAAGATGGGACAATCACACTTTCTGCAAATGGAGGATTCCCAAATCCTGATTACAACTTTGCCATCTGGAGTAAAGATGGTACTCCCTTATATGCTACCGTTGGGGATATTCCAGGTACAGCATACCAAGTAGACAATGTGTTCTCATTTGTAAATGGGGAAGAAGGGGATTATGAATTTGTTGCGGTAGATGCCAATAACTGTTTTGCCATATCGAATATTGTCACAATTTCCATTGCGCCATCAATTACATACACCATGGCCACAACTGACGAAACTTGTTTCGGTGCCGAGGATGGTTCTGTCTCTGTTAATATTACCAATAGTAACGGGTATTCGATTTCCTATACATTAACACATCCGGATTTATCAACTGAAAACAATGTTTCTGGTACGTTCACGAATCTAGAACAAGGAGATTATACACTAACTTTGACTATTACCAAGGGGGTGAATACTTGTGATATTCTAGAGCCATTTACGATTAGCGGGCCTACTGCTTTAATCAACGCCGATGCCGTGATCACGCAGGCCTATACCTGTCTACAAACGGCAAGTATACAGGCGCAGAACGTAAGCGGGGGAACTCCTGGCTATACGTACAGTATTGATGGTGTCACCTTTGGGGCCTCAGATACTTTCACGGGCCTTACAGATGGTTCCTATGCCATTACGGTAAGGGATGCCAATGGATGTACATTCGTCACGGCGGCGGCAATCGTTCCTGCCTTGGACCCACCTACCGATATTTCTTTTGCAGCGACAGCCCCTAACTGTCCGGCACAAACATCCGATGTGACCCTATCGGTTACGGGAGGAACTGGTGCAATTACCTATGAAATTATAGCTCCAGCAGCTGTCAATAATGGCAATAACAACGTTTTTACCGCTCTTGCGCCCGATACCTATACATTCAGGGTTACCGACAGTAACGATTGTGCCTATGATGAAACTTACACGATCCTGCCTGTCACCCAAATCGATGTTGTTGGGTCACTTGTTAACGATGTCTCTTGTGTTGGTGCCTCTGATGGTGCAATAGACTTTGATGTCAATGGATTCGCAGCTACATATCAATACACAATAAATGGAGGCGCGGCAGTAGTTGGTCAATCGGCCAGTACGATAAACCTGACAGGTTTAGC
>JAAETN010000327.1 GCA_024228355.1 Maribacter sp.
TTTCTTGATTTTTCTACCCTTGAAAAGCGTAAAAAATATTGCATAAGGGAAATTGAATTGAACAAGCGGCTCACTGATGGAATTTATCTGGATGTAGTTCCCATAAATAGATTGAATAACCACTACAGAATTGGTGGAAAAGTGGGAACGGTAATCGACTACGCCGTGAGGATGCTTAAAATGGATAGGACTAAACAAATGGACCAGCTTTTGGCTCAAAATAAAGTAACGAAATCCGACATTAAAAACCTTGCTAAAAAAATTGCGGTCTTTCATGGGAATACTGTTATAATCCATCAAAAAGACGTGTTGGATATTCAGGTAAAATTCAACGATTTGGAAGCGGAAAGGGAGTACCTGGCTACGCAATCAAATGGTAGCACATATGCCGCTATTATTGGCAGCGCCATAAAAGCCTCTGATGATTTTTTAAATAGAAACATGGATTTGCTGACGAGCAGACTCAGGGCCGGTTTCTTTAGGGATTGCCATGGAGACCTTCATTCCAGGAATATTTTTTTATTACCTTCTCCCCAACCTTTCGATTGTCTTGAATTCAATGATGATTACAGGCAAATCGATGTTCTGAACGAAGTGGCCTTTCTTTGTATGGATCTCGATGCATCGGGGAAAAAGGATCTATCCGAACTATTTCTTGAATATTACAATCAATTTTTTCCCTCTTTCCCCTCAATGGAATCATCGAAAGAACACCATCTTTTTGTTTATTACAAGGCCTATCGCGCCAATGTACGTGCCAAGGTCAACAGTTTGCGGGCAAAGAGTGCTGTGAACGAAAAAGAAAGAACAAAGGCATTGTCTGAAGTAGATAAATACCTTCGGTTGATGGAAAGCTATATAAAAACCCTTGGTTTATAATGTCAATGTCTTCTAAACAGAGAAAAAATAGACCACTAACAAACTTTTTTATCTGTTTGAACTTTTTGGTTACGCTAAATAAGTTCAATCGAGCTAATTCCCAAAATCTATATTTAATGATACTGCTTTTAATAATCACAGTTTTGTAACCTTAGTTACATAGAAGCTTATTTATGATATTTGTCATAAAAAATGCTACTAATTGTCCATAATTTCGTTGTTAATTTTTATAAAGATCATTATGGAAACCCTAACAGAAATCAAGGCAAGAGTTTACAAATTCGGAAACAAATCAGCAGACGGTAATAGCGAAATGAAAAACCTTCTTGGAGGAAAAGGTGCTAACTTGGCTGAAATGAGCGCTATAGGGGTTCCAGTTCCCCCAGGATTTACTATCACCACTGAGGTTTGTACTGAATACAATTCCCTGGGGCAAGAGAAAGTAATTGAAGTCATAAAAGAAGAAGTCGAATCAGCTATTGAGTCCATTGAGAACACCATGGGCGCCAAATTTGGTGATATTGAAAACCCATTGCTCATATCAGTACGTTCAGGTGCCAGGGTTTCTATGCCGGGAATGATGGATACTGTTCTAAATCTTGGTTTAAATGATAAGGTAGTACTGGGGCTGGTAAACAAAACCAATAATGAAAGATTTGCATGGGATTCTTACCGTCGTTTTATCCAAATGTATGGTGGAGTAGTTTTGGGCATGAAACCAGAGACAAAGGAAGATATTGATCCTTTTGAGGAAATCATGGAAAATCTCAAAGATAAAAGGGGAATAGAATTAGATACTGAATTCACTATTCAAGATCTTCAAGATTTGGTCTACGACTTTAAGGATGCAGTTAAAAAACAGACCGGGCACGATTTCCCAACAGACCCTTGGGATCAATTATGGGGAGCTGTAATGGCTGTTTTTGATAGCTGGAATGGCAATCGCGCCATATATTATCGCAAGATGCATGGTTACCCCGCTGATTGGGGTACTGCAGTAAATGTACAAGCCATGGTTTATGGTAATATGGGAGAAAATTCAGGCACAGGTGTCTGCTTTACACGTGATGCCGGTACAGGTGAAGATGTCTTCAATGGGGAATATTTAATCGATGCCCAAGGGGAGGATGTTGTGGCAGGTGTTAGAACACCACAACAAATCACAAAATTGGGATCGGAACGCTGGGCAGAATTGGCAAAAGTTGAGGAAGAAGACCGAGCAGAAAATTATCCTTCCTTAGAAGAATTAATGCCTAAAATTTATAATGAATTAGATGGTTACCAACAAAAATTAGAAGATCATTATCGCGATATGCAAGATATGGAGTTTACCATTCAAGAAGGTAAACTTTGGATATTACAAACACGTAATGGTAAACGTACTGGTGCAGCAATGGTAAAAATAGCTGTTGACCTATTAAAAGAAGGTTCAATCAATGAAAAAGAAACTCTGCTTCGTGTTGAACCTAATAAATTAGATGAATTATTACACCCGGTTTTTGATCCCAAGGCTTTGAAAACAGCTCATATTATTGCACAAGGTTTACCTGCTTCCCCAGGGGCCGCAACGGGTAAAATAGTTTTCTTTGCCGACGAAGCCACTAAATTCAGAAATAGTATTTTAGTTAGAATTGAAACATCTCCAGAAGATTTAGAGGGAATGAATATTGCCAAGGGCATATTAACTGCACGTGGTGGTATGACCTCACATGCTGCAGTTGTTGCCCGAGGTATGGGTAAATGTTGTGTTTCAGGTGCAGGTGCCTTAAAAATAGATTATAAAACACGTACTTTAACAGTAGATGGACATGAATATCATGAAGGAGATTGGATTTCATTAAACGGCTCAACAGGAAATATTATTGAAGGTAAAGTGGCAACAATAGAGCCTGAATTGAGCGGGGAATTTGCTGAAATCATGAAACTGTCAGATAAATTTGCAACTATGAAAGTACGCACCAATGCAGATACTCCTAAAGATGCAAAAGCTGCTCGTAGTTTTGGTGCACAAGGTATTGGTTTAACGCGTACTGAACATATGTTTTTTGAAGTTGACCGCATTAAAGCCATGCGTGAAATGATTTTGGCAGATACAGTTAATGGCCGTAAGCGCGCTTTAAGACATTTATTACCTATGCAGCGTGAAGACTTTGAAGGTATTTTTGAAGCCATGCAAGGGTTACCGGTAACAGTTCGTTTGTTAGACCCTCCTTTACATGAGTTTGTTCCTCACCAATTTAGTTTACAAAAAGAGTTGGCCGATGAAATGCATATTTCTGTTGCAGCTGTAAAAAGTAAAGTAGCGGAATTAGCAGAGTTTAACCCCATGTTGGGGCATAGGGGATGCCGCTTAGGTAATACCTACCCAGAAATCACTGAAATGCAGGCCAGGGCAATTATTGAAGCCGCCTTAAACTTAAAAGCAAAAGGTATAGAAGCAAAACCAGAAATTATGGTACCATTAATAGGTACATCAGATGAATTCATTTTGCAAGAAAACATCATTAGGCAGACTGCCAATAAGGTGTTTGAGGAAAAAAATGACAGTATAGAGTATCTAGTAGGTACTATGATAGAGATTCCGCGAGCTGCATTAATGGCCGATAAAATTGCAGAACGTGCTGATTTCTTCTCATTTGGCACTAATGATCTAACTCAAATGGCATTTGGTTATTCCCGTGATGATGCAAGTAAGTTTTTACCAATCTACATCGAAAAAGGAATTTTAACCCATGATCCTTTCGAAGTATTGGATCAAGAAGGTGTTGGTCAATTGGTACAAATGGGTACTGAAAGAGGCCGTAGCACAAAACCTGATTTAAAAGTGGGCATTTGTGGTGAACATGGTGGTGAACCAAGTTCTGTTGAATTCTGTTACAAAACCGGCATGAACTATGTAAGCTGTTCACCATTTAGAGTCCCTATCGCCCGATTGGCATCTGCCCAAGCTGCGATTAAGAATATGTCATAAACTCTATTTGGTATCAGCGACCTTTATACTATGTGGGTTCTAAGAAAACTTAGAGCCCACATTTCTTTTTACCGCTTTATAATTTGCTTATCCGTTATTCTGGCTGTGACCTATGCGAAACCCGGAAAATTTGATTACATCCCTGCCGGCCGGACAGGCGGGCTTTAGGGAAGGCTAATAATCGAATTTTCGACCTTTTCTTTTTACCCCGCGCCCTAAAGGGAGAATAAAAGCCCGAAGAAAATATCTGCTAGGATAATAGCGAATTAGCATATTTTAAGATGCACATGGCTTGTCCCTATTGCCCTATTGGCAGCTACCCTCGCAGCCATAAAAGCCAAGAAATAATGTATTTTAAAAGGCCCTCTAAAAAGCCCTATATACCGTCTTTGCGAGGCACGAAGCAATCTCTGTTTTCTTGGTAATAAATTAACAGATTACTTCACTTCGTTCGTAATGACGACTTAATATAGCTTTTTAAACAGCCCCTTTTTATCTATGACTTATATGAAAACCAGAAAATTTGATTACACCCCTGCCGGCCGTACAGGCGGGCTTTAGGGCAGGGGCAAATAATCGAATTTTCGACCATTTCTTTTTACCCCACGCCTCTAGGTGTGAATAAACGCCCGAAAATTAACTACTGGCATAGTAGTAAGTTTAGTATATCATTATATGTTAAAGGACTTGTCCAAATTAACGTTTGCAATACATAAGTAGTATCTTTGTGCACTTATCTGAGTATTTATAGCATATATGTTTCATTTTTTTTCTCGTAAAAA
>JAAETN010000328.1 GCA_024228355.1 Maribacter sp.
TGTCGGTTAAAACCGACTTAATGATTTATTTGTATCATCACCGGAAATTTGGAATACACCTTAAAAGGTGTATATTTACTATGTTTGTTCACGCTTTTTTTTGTATATGCGTATTACTTAAGTATTTATAAGTATCGGTTTCGTATAGTCGGTAATGTTTACGTCTTTATAGCCACTCAATTTGTCACGGTCTTTTTCCGTGAAAGTTTTCCGTAAAAGAATATCACTTCCTCTTCATGTCACCCATCCTGATGCACAGATACCCTAACTGTTGCAGAGCGGGTTACACCCTTCGAACCAAAGACTCATCGTCAGTGTTGTGAATTGAACCTTAGGATGGTACGTAGAAGAAATATATTCGGTCGCGCCGTCTACACTATGAATCGTCGTTATGGGAAAGTAACATACAGAAATCGTGTTCGTAATTGAAGGTTATGAGCTATTAAGATTTCCATTTCTGTAGGTTATGAAGTATTCAAAAATCCATTTATGCAGGTTATGGAGTATTCAAAAATCCATTTCTAA
>JAAETN010000329.1 GCA_024228355.1 Maribacter sp.
GCAGAAGCTTCAAACTGGCATTTAGAGGCATCTTCAGGTAAAGACTGAAACACAGCACTCCCAAAATCCAATATTGTTTCTGATATTTTTCTAATTGGTATCATTCCAAATTCTCGTTAAAATATGATAAACCTAACGCCCTAAATAAGTGGTGAGTTGTTCTGGCGCTTTTTTTGAAGTTTTTATTTCAAAAAAAGTGACAGGTTGACGAATCCACTTCATTTTCTGGTTATGCGTCTATTTGTAGTGACATTCGAAATATTCAACACTCCATTTACCTCCAGAATCTAGGCAATTATCAATTAATAGAAACTCTCTTACTTGTGGGTATGATAATGATAAAATTACTACTGCTAACCAAAAGTATACATACTTTGAGCGCTTAAATTTAAATTCTTTTTTCAAAGCCTTAAAAAACAATATGCCAGTTGAGAGCAAAGTAATGCTATAACCTAATTGGACTAAAGCATTCTGTTCCCAAGCATTTGGATAGTCGTTCGGAGGCCCCCATGACACCCAAGAGCTATAGGCAGCACCGTTTAAGTATAGAAGACCTACAATCGTAAACAGTATAAGAATACCCAGCGAAATGTATTAGTAATGCTCATACTCAAGACGCATAACGCCTGCAACAGCGGCTGATTTGAAGCGTAGCGGAAAAGCAGTCCGGCACAGCTTGCTGTGCGTACTGATTGCTTTGGTTAAGAGGATATATGCTCTGAAATTGCATTTGCGCACTCTCTTGGTTTAGTTTGTAA
>JAAETN010000330.1 GCA_024228355.1 Maribacter sp.
TAAGTAGGCATATCCATCACTGACCCGCGTTGTACCCCTGTTTTATTTTTAAAAGCCCCTTTAGGGTATACGTCACCCCGCACATAACCATCATCTTTGGGGTCTGAATAGATTAAGCAACCTATGGCCCCATTCTCTGCTGCCAATTTAGGTTTTATTCCTCGCCATGACCCCGCATATTTGGCAATGACTATTTTTTCTTTTACAGATATGCCCAATTTTTCCAATTCCTTATAATCCGCTGGAATACCATAATTCACGAAAACCAGTTCGGCCTCAACGTCCCCATCAGTGGAAAAGGCATTGTAACTAGGGAGCAAGGCATCACCTTGTGTTGTAAATTCATCCCCTTCAACAGGAACCGCAGTCAGTTTGGCTTTATAAGTTGTTGGTGCAGTAAGTTTGACTTCTCTGACTATAGGATAGGGGAAAAGCACGTGATAGGTTTCGATTTTGGTATCATACCCCCAAGACTTGAATTGCTTCTGAATCCACTTGGCATTCTCAAGACCAAATTCGGTGCCTACCCAATGGGGCTGGGCCGACATTTTTTGCATCCACTTATCTAAATTACCAGCATTGAGTTTGGCTTCAAAGGCAGTTTCCAACTGTTGTTGCTTTTTGCTGTTCTCAGCGGTAAATCCGGTAATATTTGATTGTGCTGCTACTGAGCAAGTAACTATTGTAAATAGTAGGGTAAAAAAGTATCGAATCATGGTGGGTTATTTTATGATTTGAAGATACCATTATTTTTGAATCTTCAGTTTCATTTTAGAAATAATCCACATACCAAAACCAATTAGTCCCTTGTGTCCATAGTAGCAGGAAACGAAAAAATATACAGCAGAACCTACTATGGAATTGTGTGATATATATAAATGGGTATTCGTCTGTTAGGTGATTAAAGAATAACCAAGAAGTCCAAAACACTAGACCATTTGAATGGGCTCTGCTTCACATACTAATTTTTTAATGTTAAAAGTAAATTGGCAACCCTTGCCTTTAGCAGATTCCACATTGATATTCCCACCCATTTTTTCGACTATTTTTTTTACCGTGGCTAGGCCAATACCATTTCCAGGCTCACCAAACCTATCGGTAGAAGCTATTACCTTGAAAATCTGAAAAATTTTACCTTGTTCTTTCAAGGCTATACCTGGACCATTGTCCCTAACACAAAACTCATAGAAATCCCCTTTCTCACATATTTCAATTTGGATTTCAACTTCGTCCTTATCATTGTATTTAATGGCATTCGACACCAAGTTAATTAAAATTTGATGTATTGCGGCCTTGTTGGTGTTGATACTCTTCAATTTGGAATTAAACTCCAATACCAAAGAATTATCATATGAAAAAAGACCACTTATATCATTGCGTAGTAGTTGTAGATCAATATCTGATCCTCCTTCTTTTAAAACGGATTCACTTTTACTATAATTTAAAAGCCCATCAATAAGTCCAGTTAAATTAATCGAAGCTTTTTGAATAAATCCCAGCATGGTTTTCCCTTCCTCATCAAATTTTGAAGCATAACATTCAGTCAATAGTTCGGCTGTTGTATTAATGGTATTCAATGGCGATTGTAAGTCATGCGCAGCGATATAAGCGAACCGTTCCAACTCCTCGTTTTTTTCTTTTAGGTCTTCAACCGACTTTTTAAGCATCATATTACTTTTTCGTAGATGCAGTAAATTCATTACCTGCACTGAAAGCGCTTTTAAAGATTTTATTTGACCTTGACACAGTAATTTCGGTTTGAGGTCGATAACGCATAAAGTACCCAAGGGCAAACCTTCATCTGTTTTGAGAGAAACACCGGCATAGAAGATGACCTTAGGCCCCCCAGCAACCAATGGATTATCATGAAATCTTTCATCAGTTCTAGCATCCTGTACTATAAAAATATCTTCATCATCGTTAATGACGTGTGCACAAAAAGCAATTTCCCTGGGCGTTTCCGTGGCATCTAGACCATGATGGGATTTGAACCATTGCCGTTCCTTATCCACTAGACTTACTGCACTAATGGGTGTGCCACATATTTCAGCAGCAATAGCAGTAATGTTATCATAATCTTCTTCAGGAAGCGTGTCCAGAATAGAATAGGAGTCCAAGGCTTCCAATCGTTCTTTCTCTTTAATATGGTCTTTAGGTGCTATCATTAAGTTATTTCTTATTTATACTATAAAACTTGTAAGATTAGGATTACTTCGTAATAGAACGGCCATTTTGGGTCATTAGTATTTTAACTTTACGAAATCCGGACTTTGGCTTCTTAGAATTTCAAAAGATTATTCATGTTTTGGTTGTAGAATCATGATGCCCACGGCTGGACTTTTAAAATTCAAGAAATAGCATTTATGGTGTAACATAAGTGATACTTTTCTCGTCCTATACTAAAATTGATAATCAAAAGACAAATACACCATATTATGAAAAAAGCCATCTTCTTATTTCTTGTAGCTGCAGTCTATTCGTGTACCGTAGTACATGCACAAAAATTAGATATACAATTCGATGCACTATTGCAGGAAAATTACAATGCTGGTAAACCCGGCGTCACCGCCTTAGTTTATAGAGATGGAAAAGTTTTATACCGCAAGGCCTTTGGTATGGCGAATCTAGAACTCGATGTTCCCATGCAACCGGA
>JAAETN010000331.1 GCA_024228355.1 Maribacter sp.
CAATCTTTTAAAGTTGAGAGTTTACTCTTCCCGATTACTTGGTCAGGAAGAAGATCTCGTACTTCATGGAGGAGGGAATACATCTGTAAAAACCAAAGAAATAAACATATTTGGTGAAGAAGAGGAAATCATTTATGTAAAGGGAAGTGGATGGGATTTAGCTACTATTGAAGAGGCTGGATTTGCACCAGTAAAGCTAAACACTTTACTTCAAATGGCTGAACTGAACCAACTCACTGATGTTGAAATGGTGAAATATCAGAGAATGGCCATGACCGATCCATCTGCACCAAATCCTTCAGTTGAGGCTATACTGCATGCCATCATTCCACACACCTTTGTTGATCATACACACGCTGATGCCGTAGTAACAATTAGTAATACCACTAATGGAAAAGAACGGATAGAAGATATCTATGGGGATAACATGCTAATCGTCCCCTATGTTATGCCTGGCTTTTTGCTAGCTAAAGAGATTTACAGGTTGACCCAAAATATCGATTGGAACAAAATTGAAGGTATGATTTTGCTCAACCATGGTGTATTCACTTTTCATGATGATGCCAGGATCTGTTATGAAAAAATGATTGAAACGGTTACAAAAGCCGAAAATTATCTTTCGAATCATACCAAAGCTAGGTTTGAAGAATCGGGTAAGGGTAAGGTTAATCCATTAAAGATTGCTCAATTGAGACAAAATGTTTCCCAACTTTGGAAAAAACCCATACTCGCTCAACTTAATAATTCAGAGCTAAGTATAGCATTTAGTAACCTGCCAGACCTTGGTACGATCACAGATAAAGGACCATTAACTCCTGACCATATAATCAGGACAAAAAGAACCCCCGTTGTTTTATCTGGCAATCATGCAGAAGATATCGGCAATTATGCCAACGAGTACAAAAATTACTTTAATGAATTTAATGCCGGAGATCTTATACCATTAGATTCTTCTCCAAGGTGGGCGATATGGCCTGGGCACGGAACACTCTCTTTTGGGACAAGCATAAAAAACATTAACATTATCCAGGACATCAACAGACACACCATGAAAGCTATTTTTCAGGCACAACAACTTGGTGGATGGCATACAATTGGGAAAAGTGATCTGTTTGAAATGGAATACTGGGTTCTTGAACAAGAAAAACTCAAAAAAGATAGCACATCAAAATCCATGCAGGGAAAAATTGCTTTGGTTACAGGTGCAGCCAGTGGTATTGGAAAAGCTTGTGTTGAAAGGCTGGTAAAAGAGGGTGCTGTTGTAACGGCTATTGATATTAATCCATCAATAAATGCGTGCTTCAATCAAAATGAAATCCTGGGCGTAATGTGTGATGTTACCGATGGGGTACAATTAAAGAATGCCATAGAGAAATGCATAGCACATTTTGGAGGCTTGGATATGTTGGTTGCCAATGCTGGTATTTTCCCAAAAAGTTTTACTATTGAAGAAATGGACGAAGAGACTTGGAAAAAAAGTATGGACATCAATGTTACAAGCCACCAACAATTACTTAAGTTATGCCTACCCATTTTATCCCTCGGAATTGATCCGGCAATCGTGATAATTGGATCTAAAAATGTTTCAGCACCTGGACCGGGAGCATCTGCATATTCTGTAGCAAAGGCCGGACTTACCCAGCTCGGACGGATTGCTGCACTAGAGTTTGGAGCCTTGGGCATAAGGGTTAATATCCTTCATCCCAACGCTGTATTCGATACCGGTATTTGGACTAACGAAATATTGAAGACACGAGCCAGTCACTATGGATTAACGGTTGAAAAATACAAAACCAATAATATTCTAAAGGTTGAGGTAACCTCAAAAGACGTGGCCGAATTAACTGTAAAAATGCTAGGGGATACTTTTTCAAAAATAACAGGAGCTCAAATTCCAATTGATGGAGGCAATGAGCGTACTATTTGATAAACTATCGAATGAAATAAAGAATTTGTTAAAAGAAAGTATACGTTATTTAACAAAAACCAAATTGCAATGGCAAACTTACAACAAATAGCTCCTAACTGTCCGCTCAAGCGGCTAACGTGACATAATTCAGGGCTAAAAGCATTTTGGTCCCGATTTTGAATTTCCCAATACCGTGAAATTGACGATTAACGGTGGCCTTGCCACCTTATTGACGAACTATAATTTGGGTGAGTAATCATATCATAAGTCCTTTTCCCAAATCATGGTTGTCCAATTTCACTATATTTCCGTTGAAAAACCGGAATTGGGTTTAGCAGGCCGTATACCAAAGTTCAAAAAAAGGATCCAACTTTTTGCGTCCCATTTTTTGCCATTTTCCGATGGGAACAAAGACCATAATCCTTCTCTACTTGCATGATGGTAAAAAGCGATTTGGCAACTACTGGGATCGGGGGATAAAAAACGCTGTCGTACAAAAAATCAGTGCAATAATACAGTCTTCCTTTTTCGATTATTATAATTAAAAATTTACTATCTTTTCGCTCTCAAAATGGAACTGTCCTTAGTTGGTCGATAATAAAGAAATTTCAACAGTATGATTGAACTGGCAATGTGTTACCCTTCATTGGTAAAGGAAAATGTTGGGACAGAAACACTCTACAGTCCATTGGCATTAGCATATCTGGCAAGCCATACACCTGAGTACTACAACATAAGTCTATACGATGAATATGTTGGCGAAGATATGGATCCCGAGACTATAATTGCTGACCTTGTGGCTGTTTCCAGTTTATCATCGGGTATAACACGTGCATATGAAATTGGGGATAAACTGCGGGCGCGTGGAATCAAGACGGTCATTGGTGGGGCCCACGTATCGTCTCTTCCTGAAGAAGCATTGGAACATTTTGACACTGTTATTCTTGGAGAAGGAGAAAGACCATGGAGGCAATTCTTGGAGGATTTTGAGAACAAGAAAGCAAAGGACAGATACTTTGGCCCTATGGATGTGTCCTTGGAAAAAGTTGGAACACCGCGCCGAAGTTTGATACATAATAATTATCATTACCCATCGGTTATGACCTCAAGAGGTTGTCCCTATGCTTGCTCATTTTGCTATTTGACAATATACAAAAACAGAAAATACAGGACCATCCCACACGAAACCGTCCTGCAGGATTTTGATTCGATACAGGATAGTTCGGTCGTAGTTATTACCGACGAGAATTTTATTGGATATTCAAAAAAAGATTCCGAGGACCGTAAAGTTTTGTTGAATAAAATGATCAAACGGAACTACAGATTCATATGGGGCTGCCAGGCATCGATCAACATTGCCGAGCAGCCTGAACTTATGCAATTAATGTATGAAGCAGGGTGCAGAACAGTGTTTATTGGATTTGAATCAACTGATCCTGAAAGTTTAAAGTCGATAAGTAAAAGACATAATATTGGTGTTGACTATAAAGAAGCCGTCAAAAAGATCCATAAACAGAAAATTGCAGTTATCGCATCATGCATCCTTGGAATGGATAACCAAAAGGAGGACTATCACAAATTTTTGATTAAGGAACTGAAAGCTATTAAGGTCGATTTTGTTCGTGTGTTTTTTATGACGGCCTGGCCCGGAACAAAACTGCACAAACAATTGGAAGCAGAAGGCAGAACAACAATTGACTGGGATAATTTGAGAAAGGACATTCCCACAACAAAATTTAAACACTATACCCATAAAGGGATTTTGGCAGCAAGGAAAGAGGTAATGGATGCGTTCTTCAACTGGCAGAGTTTGTCCATGGTCATATTGAGATGGCTCTTTAAGGACAGATCTCTGATGGGGGTATTTATTAAACTAAGCTTAAGAAACAAAGTCTCTGAAAGAATAAGAAACAAGAGAGCGAATACTGTCCTACAACGAAATAGGCATCTGTGATATTTATGAATATACCAATTACCATTCTGGTGAATTTGTAAATCAAATTTCCAAGCAAAAACCAAACTCAGCAGTAAGTCGTTATCGAATGTCGTCATCGAATAAGATCAGATGAAGGTAAATTGATAAATCCATCGACCATATTAGAAATAAAAAACTGCAAACAAAGAACTGAGTTAAACCAAAGTTCAATTAAACGATAAACTCAAATTGAATGAATAGAATGTTTTGGATTTACTTCTTAATATCTATGTTCGGTATTATAGCCGCCATTTCAGCAATCCTAACAGAAAGAAGAAAAAGGTCACGGGCAAATAGGAAATGGGAGGAGTTTAAAAAGAGAAATCCAAAGAAATAAAGTTTAAATTAAGGATTAAAACCTTATAGAATTTAAAATATGTCGCATCCCATGATTACCCAGACCATAACCTTTACAGACGAAATTAATGTTGAGATATAAACCTCTGAATAAGGAAACGTGGTCAGATCTTCAAACCTTATTCGGTAAAAAAGGAGCCTGTGGGGGATGTTGGTGTATGTACTGGAGACTCTCTCATAAGGAATATGAAAGCAGAAAAGGTCAAATAAATAGAGAGGCATTTAATAACTTAATCAACCAAGATCGACCATTAGGTATGTTGGCCTTTGAAGATGATCTACCCATTGGGTGGTGTTCTTTATCTCCGAAAAGAACTCTTATTAGACTTAAAAGTTCTAGACTTTTCAAAAATCTTAATGAGGTTAGATCTACATGGAGCATAACATGCCTGTTTATCCATAAAGACTATAGGAACAAAGGATTGTCTACTAAAATAATTTCGGCTGCAGCCGAATATGCGTTGGAAAATGGTGCCTCTATAATTGAGGCTTATCCTATTATACCTAAAAAATCCAACATGCCATCGGCTTTTGCATGGGTCGGTTTCGTAAATTCATTCAAAAGGGCTGGTTTCAAAAAAATAATTCAGGTCTCGGAAAGTAGGCTTGTCATGCGATTGACCAGATGATCCAGATTAGAAATTCGGATGAATTACGTACTAACACGGTATGAATAAGCCTGTAAAACTGAAGAAGCAAACTGCTCCTTTAGACAGGCAATTGCTAACTTTGTCATTATTTGGTTTTGACTACCGTGACTTTAGCTGAACGGTTGCCTAAAAGTTCAAATAAACGATCATTAAAAATAATATGGACATTAAAAATTTCTTATTGGTTGTTTGGATTTTGATTGGTTCAAGCGCATTTGCCCAAGAACCCGAAGGACAGCACAAAATAAAGAACAACCCGATTATTGAAGGATGGTATGCCGACCCTGAGGGAGTTGTTTTTGGGGCCACGTATTGGGTCTATCCTACAGTTTCAGATAATTACGACAAACAGCTACATCTTGATGCTTTTTCATCCAAGGACCTTGTCAATTGGGAAAAGCATGAACGAATTTTGGATACGACCAAAATCAAGTGGTTGCGACAGGCACTATGGGCACCTTCCATTATTGAGAAAGACAGTCGGTATTTTCTCTTTTTTGGGGCAAATGATATTCAGCGCCCCGGCAGAAACTCCTATGATCCAAAAAACGATATCAACCATTTCGGGGGTATAGGAATAGCTGTCGCCGATAATCCCGAAGGGCCATTTAATGATTATTTGAGCAAACCACTTATTTCTGAGTTTTACAACGACGCTCAACCTATCGATCAGTTTGTCTTTAGGGATACCGATGATACTTATTATTTTTTCTATGGTGGATGGAGTCATTGCAATCTGGGAGTATTAAACAAAGACTTTACTGGATTTGTTACATGGGAAGACGGAAATTTATTTAAGGAAATTACCCCAGAAGGATATGTGGAAGGACCGTTTATGTTCCTAAGAAAGGGGATTTATTATTTTATGTGGTCGGAAGGAAATTGGACGAATGGAAGTTATAAAGTGGCTTACTCAATGGCTGATAAAGCAACAGGGCCCTATAAACGCGTCGGCACCATTTTAGAATCCAAAGAAGGAGACATCGCTACCGGAGCAGGACATCACTCTGTAGTCAATAGACCAGGCACGGATGAATGGATATTAGTATATCATAGAAGACCAATACCTAACGAAGATCGTGACCACCGTGTTACATGTATGGATATGATGGAATTCAATTCCGATGGCACTATAAAACCCGTGAAGATGACTTTTGAGGGGGTCACCAACAACTAAAGTTCAATTAAACGATTAAGAATTATTCTATCAAATAATAAATATGGGAAGTTGCCAATAGTGTTTTTGGTCGAATTTAATGTGGAATAAACATGTTTGTAATTAAAATTATTTAGATTTCAAGAAATTTCCTACTTATGATTAATTACATAACTTTGTTTTGCTTCTTTGCAATATGTTTTGTTTTCGCTTGCGTAATGATCATTCTGTTCTCTGAAGATTCGAGTGATTCCGGTGCAAAGACATAATTAGAAAGGTCTAAATGACCCATAGAAAGTTAAAAAATAGAATTTTGGGAAAAGCATACTTTTATCAATATTCGATTAAAATACAAGTACTTTCTAGTTTTCCATTAATCTTCCTATTTATCCTCTTTTCTTC
>JAAETN010000332.1 GCA_024228355.1 Maribacter sp.
AAAGTCTCAAAAAATCACTTCCGGCATAGGATGCAAGAATTTGATCGGAAGGTGTAATATTCCCTGATTTCATAGAATTATCGTACTCGGAATTTGACCGATCGCTTTTATCTGCACAATTTATTATCCCGGATTGCGACCGGCTTTGAGCAAAATTTATTATCCCGGATTGCGGCCGGCTTTGAGCAAAATTTATTATCCCGGATTGCGGCCGGCTATTATTGTCGTCTGAAACATGACCTGAAACATTCACATTCAAGCGTTCGTTATCCCAAAGCATCCTAGGACCTTTCTCTGCACGAGATCTCTCGTGATTTTTATTGGCTAAGTAGGCATAATTTTGCTGATTTGTTGACATTCCCTGAAACTCTTCCCTATACTCCTCTTCTAGAGGCGGTACCTGAGAGCGAGTATTCATCACGATTCGAGAAAAGCAAAATAATGGACGGCAACTCAGTTAACTTGTAATAGAAACTCACGCTCTTCCCGATCTGGTGAATGAACTGGTGAAAATGGTTTGCGTCTGTACTTCCTTAGTACAGAAACAGCGGGACCAGTCTTTGTACAAAGCAGAATCGTTGAAGGCCAATGTCATCTATATAAGACCAAATATAAGCGAGCGAAACACAAAAATATTCAATAAAATCAACACGGGTAAGAACACTCGACTTTGGACGCACTTTCGGAAAAAAAATTTTTTTAAAAAATTTTTCACGTAGCCGAGTGGTTAGGACTTGTGGCTTTCACCCGCAAGGTCCCGGTTTCAATTCCGGCCTTAGCTCTCAGTTTGAAAGTAAAATTTTTCGCACCGGCTTGCCCCCAGTTTTTTAAGAGATCGTGACAAACAATTTTTAAGACGCGCGTAATTAAATTGATTTTATGTTCCTCCATTTTTTTCGATTATTCACAAGCCAAAAAAATTTCGTCTTTG
>JAAETN010000333.1 GCA_024228355.1 Maribacter sp.
GCCATAATTCAGCGCATCCTAAAATCATCCCCTAATAATTATGAACATAGGAAATTGAATATTCTTCTAATTTGAATATATTTAAGGATTCAAAAAAATGGCATGCCAAGATCAGTAAAATTCCTCTCCCTAATTAGTTTCATTTTTTGTATTTCACTCTCATCGCAAACTAAAAATTCAGGCCCAATAATTACCGGTTTTGGGGAAGTTTGGGAAATTAATGCCCCTGATTTCGAATTGGACAAAACCAAGGAACTCAAAGCTGTTTTTGATATCATGAGTTCACCGGAAGATCATAATCAAATAAATGCGACTATTGAAACCGCAGCCCGTTTTTTGAACATGCATGCCCAAAGTGGCGTCCCAGCAGATCAGCTAAAAATTGCATTGGTAGTGCACAACACTGCATCAAAAGATATAATTACAAATGAGGCGTACAAAAAACGTTATGGCACCAACAATCCAAATTATGAACTTGTACAGGCTTTATTGAATACTGGGGGGCAAATTATTTTTTGCGGACAATCATCCATATCCCGGGGTTTTCCTAGAGAAGAACTTATAAATGGGGTACAATTGTCACTTTCGGCAATGACTGCATTGATTCAACTACAAGATGAGGACTATAGACTTATTAAATTTTAAATCAAATACTTATGAATAAATATGTTAGTATTGCACTGCTTCTATTTGGAAGTTTTGCCGTAGCTCAAAACTCTAAATTTGAAAAGGACTACACCGCTATTGAAGGCAAGGTTATAGAATGGCGAAGAGACATTCACCAAAATCCTGAACTGTCAAACCGTGAGTTCAAAACTGCAGAAAAAATAGCCAAGCATTTAAAATCCTTGGGCATTGCAGTACAGACTGGTGTTGCACATACCGGAGTTGTAGGTGTATTAAAAGGAGGGCAAGACGGTAAAGTTGTTGCACTTAGGGCAGATATTGACGCCCTACCTGTAATGGAGCGCAATGATCTTCCTTTTAAATCCAATGTTACCTCAGAATTTTTAGGTGAAAAGGTTGGAGTGATGCATGCTTGTGGCCATGATACCCATACCGCGATATTGATGGGTGTAGCCGAGGTTCTTTCCAAAAACAAGGATAAGATAAAAGGAACGGTAAAGTTTATTTTTCAACCAGCCGAAGAAGGACCGCCTCCTGGTGAGGAAGGTGGTGCATTATTGATGGTAAAAGAAGGGGTATTGAAAAATCCTGATGTTGATGCCATATTCGGACTTCATATTAATTCGCAAACTCCGGTTGGTGTTATTCGTTATAAATCTGGGGGAACCATGGCCGCCGCACAGAGTTTCACAATAAACGTGAAAGGTAAGCAAAGCCATGGATCACAGCCATGGTCGGGTGTGGATCCTATTTTAATCAGTGCTAAAATCATTGACGGATTACAGACCATTATTAGTCGGGAAACTAATTTAACGAATGAGGCTGCCGTCATCACTGTTGGAAAAATCAAAAGCGGTGTACGCTTCAATATCATTCCAGAAAGTGCTGAAATGATTGGGACAATCAGGACCTTGGATTATGATATGAAGGACCATATCAATAAAAGAATGGAGGAAATGGTTCCGACTATTGCACAAGCCTATGGTGGTGATGCTACTATTGAAATCAGGGATGCTACAGACATTACCTATAATGACCCGGCATTGGTCGAACAAATGTTGCCAACAATGAAACGAACTGCAGGTGATGCCAATATACAAACACAAAAAGCTATTACTGGGGCAGAGGATTTTTCCTATTTTCAAAGAGAGGTACCTGGTTTCTTCTTTTTCTTAGGTGGTATGACTCCTGGGAATACTGAATCTTTTCCTCACCATACCCCAGATTTTCTTATTGACGATAGTGGTTTACTGTTAGGAGTAAAGACACTTACCGAGATGAGCTTGGATTACCTTAACCAGTAATCAAAAAGGGATAAACAGGTAACTGTTAGTAGTTTTAAATTTGACTTTTGGTGGTTGTAGAATTTGAGGTAACAGTATTTATAAGGGCATGGAGCAAATAATCAATGTACTAGGTAATATTCCTTGGTGGGGGTGGCTGTTGATTGTTCTTTTAATTGTCGCCCTACGGGATATTTTTTTTCAGCGTTCCCACACCATTTCACACAACTTTCCTATAGTTGGGCATATGCGTTATTGGTTCGAAAGTATTGGTCCTGAAATGCGGCAATACTTCGTGGCGAATAACAGGGAAGAGCTTCCATTTAATAGAATTGAGCGAAGTTGGATATATGCGTCTGCCAAAAGGGAGAATAATTACGAGGGTTTTGGTACGGATCGCGATATCTATGCCCACCAACATATTTTTGTGAAAAACCAGTTGATGGCCTACAAGGTTGCGCAGAATCATCCCAATAAAAAGGATAAGACCTTTTTACCCTGTGCAAAGGTTATGGGCGCTTATAACAAACGTCAAAAACCCTATAGACCGGCATCTGCCATAAACGTTTCTGCAATGAGCTTTGGCTCCTTATCTGCCGCAGCTGTGGAATCATTGAATGTAGGAGTTCTCAAAGCCGGTGCTTACCATAATACAGGCGAAGGTGGGCTATCCCCTTATCATCAAAAAGGTGGGGATGTGATATTCCATTTTGGGACGGGTTATTTTGGAGTACGATCTAAGGATGGGAATTTTTCTATGGAAAAATTGAAAATACTCGTAGAAGAAAATCCCTTTATCAAAGCCATCGAGATAAAGCTATCGCAGGGAGCAAAGCCAGGAAAAGGCGGAGTATTGCCAGGGGCTAAAATCACCCCTCAAATTGCAAAGATTAGAGGAGTTGAAGTTGGCAAGGATGTCCTCTCCCCTGCTACCCATAAAGCTTTTAGTACAATTCCTGAATTACTGCAACTTATCGAAGACATCGCCCAGCAAACAGGATTACCCGTTGGCATTAAAGGTGCCATCGGAAAATTGGATCAATGGGAGGAATTAGCTAATCTTATGGTTGAAACCGGTAGAGGTCCTGACTTTATCACTGTAGATGGCGGGGAAGGCGGTACAGGCGCAGCTCCTCCTAGTTTTGCCGATCATGTATCACTGCCCTGGGTTTATGGATATTCAAGCCTTTATAGATTGTTCTTAGACAAGAACTTGACTGATAGAATTGTCTTTATTGGCAGCGGTAAACTGGGCTTTCCGGCAAAAGCCGCCATGGCCTTCGCTTTAGGTGCCGATTGTATAAATGTTGCTCGTGAGGCGATGATGAGTATTGGTTGTATTCAAGCGCAAATTTGCCATACGAATCGCTGTCCATCTGGTGTGGCCACCCAAAGTAAGTGGCTACAGGCAGGAATAAGCGTACCATTAAAATCAGATAGATTGGCACAGTATTTCAGGACTTTTCGAAAAGAGCTGGTTGAAATAACACATGCTGCAGGTTACGAGCACCCTTGTGAATTTACAATGGATGATATTCAGGTAAATGTAGATGACGATTTTCTTCACAGTGATCTACAGTCAACCTACGGATATGAAAAGGCAAAAGTTAATTTCAACGGAATGCAAGAACTTCAAGATTGCGAATACTTGGGGGGAAAGCATTTCCGAGAGAACAATTAATGATTTATTTTTGTGCTTAGTGAATCAATAATAAATCGCAAAAAACAATATACTCAAGCCTATGAAGCGAATTTTACTTTCTTTGTCCATATTATTAATATCCTCCTCTTTTTTGTTTGCACAGCGAAAAAGTGATCTTATTGCCCAGATCGATGCACTAAAGACTGAATTGGATTCTACCAAAGCTATAGTTACCGAAGCTAAAAAGAATGAGAAAATTGGTTTAGCGCGAGCCGAATCTTTTGAGTCACAAGTACAAGAACTCCAAGATGCGAATGCCACCTTATTAAAAAACCTCAATAGTTTTGCAGAAGTATCTAACAAGAACTCCGAAAACATAAATAAGGTAATGGCAAAGCTAGAGGAGAAAGAGAATCAGTTAAAGGTTATTAACAATACAATTGCCTCCAACGATTCAACTGCGATCGTCGTTTTGACCAATGCCAAACAAACACTTGGTGAGAATGCCAAAATTGGTGTTAGTAATGGTTCTGTGATCATAGCATCAAAATTGGAATCACTTTTCGGCACTACAACAGGAGTTGCAATAACACCAGAAGCTACAACATGGCTAGAAAAGATAGCGAGTATCCTAAACGCAAATCCTAAGGTTTCAATAACCATAGAAGGCCTTAGCATGACCGGTGAATTGGATGCCGCCGCCAATCAGGCATCAGCTGTCGGGGCAGTACTTCAAAATCAATTTTCAATAGACCCCAATAGAATAAACTCATTAGGGAAAGATGGTAATTTCAAAGAGGGCATCAATTTTAATCTCCATCCAAATTACAACGAGTTTTATGAGATGGTGAAGGAGAATATGAAGTCTTCGAATTAAAATATTGCCTAATTGAAATAGGAAATACTTTTTCAAAAAAACCTGCGTTCTAATTGCGTAAACCAAACTAAATACCAATTATAATGACCGGAGATCAAATCTTTCAATTATTCGCATATTTAATACCTTCCGTAGTCGTAGGGGCCATTGCCTTTTATTTTTTTAGGATGCACACCAATAATGAGGAGGGTAGACGACGGTTTCTTTTACATAAGGATTCACAACAGAATACACTTCCCATTCGTCTTCAAGCTTATGAAAGAATGGCCTTGTTTTTGGAACGAATCTCAATACCTAGTTTGGTGGTGCGTGTTGCGCCAAAATCAGCCGATAAGAATGATTATGAAAGCTTATTGATAAAGACCATCGAGAATGAGTTTGAACACAACTTGTCACAACAGATATACTTGTCTGATGATTGTTGGAACATAATCAAAGCAGCGAAAAGTGCCACTATTCAAATGATTCGTAAAGCAGCCATGAGTGAAACTGATTCTGCCGATAAGTTGCGTGAGGATATCCTGAACCAAACGATGGACAAACAATCGCCATCGGCCACTGCACTATCGTATGTAAAAAGGGAAATAGGTGGACTTTGGTAGTTTTTAAAGTTCAAGCTCAAGAATCAAGTGCAAATTAAATCCTATTTACAACTGAACATTAAATAAGGACTTCCATTTTCTGTCTTATGGCATATAAAAATCACTCCAATGTCAGGTCCAATTGAGAGGTTTCCAAATTCTTGTATTTCGCAAAATTGAATCCGCTTTCCCACCAAGTCGTCATTTTTTCTTTGTTGAATATCAATGAATTGGTTGTCAGCACAGCAGGGGTATAATAAAAATTGATTACCGCATCATGGTGATTTGCAACATATTTACCAATACGAATATTTTGATGTTCAATCCGATCCAGCATAAAAGCGAACATTGCAGTTAATAGGGCGAAGGCATTCTTTGACGGCATTCTATTAAAAAGGGTTGTTTCAGTCTGTAAAATAATGGCATCAATTTCGGTTGCACCACGTTTTATTGCCTCTTCAATAGGTACCATGGAACCTAACCCTCCATCAGCATACTCGCATCCATTTTTCTTGACTAAACTCATAAAGGGCGTATAATTACAAGAAATCCAAATCCATTCGCAGAATTCATCGTAAGTGAAATCGTTGATCGATTTATACTCCACTTGGTTTAGTGAAAGGTTTGATACCGTGACCACAATATCCTTAGGTCCGTTTTTTAAAGTATGAAACTCCTCTTCAGTCAAGGTGTTACGTATTAGTTTCAGCAGATTCTTGCTTTCTCCGAAGGTCTTGCTACCATGATAAAAGTTTTTGAATACATTCCAGTGGTCTATGGCAATGCTTTCAACCCCATGCTTTCTTTGAATTACAAATGGGCAGTTGCTAAAAATACTTTCCTGGTTTACAGACGTGTAAACCTCTTTGATTTTCTCAATTTTTTGGAGGGCTAAATGGGCAATCAACAAACTGCCTGTAGAGGTACCCAAAAATAGGTCATAATTGTAGTTAAGACCTTGCATCAAATATTGTGCAACTCCACCAGCAAAAGCACCTTTGCTTCCACCACCTGAAATGACCATTGCCCTCATTGCGAATTCAATTTAGTATTAATATAACGAAGTTCGTCATCTTTTAGTTGTTTTGAAAGGTTTATGATTCGTTTTCTTTGATCATCCTCTTTCAATAGCTCATCCAGCATGTTCCTTGCGAATTTTTTAAATTGCCATGAATGATGTATGGTGGCATTGATCAAATCCAACAGGTTTTGGTCCGAAAACTTGAAAATCCCATTGATCAAACCAAAAGCCGTCTGACGCGTATCCATATCATATTTGGGTGAGGTGTATTCGAATAACTGGGTCATAAAGGCTTCTTTCAAGTCAGTTGTGCCATAATCCTTGGTTAGAACAGCAAATAACAACCAAAGCATTCGCACATTTCTATTGGGCAGACCTATGATATTTTTTGTTTTATCCAAATACATAGTTCTATCCTTAGGAAAAGAAACCCAAAGTTTGTACAAGGCGTTTTCAATGGTTATATAGCTTTTATCATTTAATAGGGATTCAAACTCGGCCATTAACGCGGGGGGTATCTTATCAAAGGTAGTCGCCAATGCTTGACGAATCTTTAAGGAATTACTATCAAAAGCCTTACGAATAAAATCCATGGAAAGTGATTTGTGATACTCTAAAATGATTCTAGCTTTTAACGCTTCGGATGTAGTCGCATCCCAATAGCGTTGGATCACCTTCTGATTATCCTCTAAGCTAGTGGTTAGTTCCCATTTTAGTTTTAATAAGTCGTTTACGGCTATTGAATTCCCGATCAAGTGTTCTTTCGCTTTTTCAAATGGGAAGATGGAAGAATTTAACCATAGTTCTTTAAAATCCGTTAAATCCTGACTGCTTACCAGTTCCATTTCACTTAAGAAATCCTGAATCGTTACGTTCTTAAATTGATGTTTTTTTAAATACCTTATCATACCCTCTTTAAACCCGGCACCCCCTATTTCTTCCCGTAGCATAAGTAAGGCCCAAGCCCCTTTTTCATAAAAGGTAAAACTACTCGCCTTGGGATTGGTCAGTGCCTCCCCTTCCCCTTTTTTAGAGAGCTCATGCAATTGCTTGGCCGAATCATAAAGTTTCCAATAGAAATACTCGTCCCCAAAGATTTCCTTTTCAGCCAAATAAGCATAATAGGTGGCAAAACCTTCATGCAGCCAATGGTGGTTGCCATCTTTTTCGGTCACTAAATTTCCGAACCACTGATGGGCAAGTTCATGGGCATTAACATTGACATAGTTTTTATCGTTAAAAGCCGTAGGATCTATAACATAACTATCCGAGAAAATTGTCGCTCCCGTGTTCTCCATGCCGGCATATAAAAAATCCTTGACGGGAAGTTGTTTATAGTTCTGCCAAGGATAAGGTACGCCAATTTCATCTTCAATAAAATCAAAAATCTGTTTAGTATACCTATACGTGGATTCAACTTTTTGGTGGTCTGTAGGATAATAATAATTTTCAATTGGGATACCACTCGCAGATGTCAACTCTTTCTTATCATATTCTCCAATGGCAAATGCAAGAAGGTAGCTACTCATTGGTTTTTGCATATCATAGGACCAGGTTTTGAGTCCTTCAGCCTCCTTAATGTTTTGAAGTTTTCCATTGGCAACAACTTTGTAGGTTGAGTCAAAAGTGATGTCTAAATCAAACTCGATCTTCTCCTCCATCGAATCAATACTGGGCAGCCAATGGCTGGTGTACTTTCCTTGACCTTGGGTCCAAATCTGCTCGTTCCCATCAATATCATCTTCATACCCAACAAAATAGACAGCTTGTTTGGGTTTAGCCTTGTACCTAAGGATTAATGCATAGGTCTTCCCTTTTTTAAGCTTTTTATAAATGGAAAGTGTTTTACCATTGTTATTGAATTTGACTTTCTTATTGTCCAGCCTTATTGAAAAAAAATCCATGTTTCGTGCATCCAAGAAAACCGAATCCACCTTCCCCAATACTTCGAAAGTATAAATAACTTCTGCGACAACTTCCCTTGCATCGGGGTTTATTTGAATGGCAACTTCTGTATGTGTAAAATCTACTTTATCTTGATGTTGGGCCAGCAACAAAGATGAAATAAGTAAAAAGGAGAAAAGTATTAATCTTTCCATTAATGGTAGAATACAAAATCTAGACCAAATTTAGCAATTTCGTATGTTGCAGTTGTATATGCTAACCCCTATTTTTATCCTATGAATGCCAATTATCTACAAACTCCCATTACCTATTTAAAAGGTGTTGGTCCATACCGGGCCAATAAATTGCAATCGGAGTTGGGCATTGCAACATACCAAGACTTACTCAATCTCTTCCCAAACCGATATATTGATAAAACCCAGTACTATAAAATCGGGCAATTGCAACGAAGTAATGCAGATGTGCAGATTGTTGGGAAAATCATCCATATTAAAACCGTGGAACAGAAAAAAGGGAAACGGTTGGTCGCGACATTTGTTGACGAAACCGGAGAAATGGAATTGGTTTGGTTTCGGGGCCAAAAATGGATCCGTGATAACCTAAAACTCAATACACCCTATGTCATCTTTGGCCGTTGCAATTGGTACAGTGGTAAATTCTCAATGCCGCACCCAGAAATGGAGTTGCTGACCGAACATGAGCAAGGAGTCAAAATACAAATGCAACCTGTATATCCTTCCACCGAAAAATTGGGTAATAGTGGTATTACCAATCGAGTCATTAATAAGTTATTGCAACAACTGTTCGTAGAGACCAAGGGCAAGTTCATTGAAGCCCTTTCCGAAAGTATTTTACATGACCTGAAATTGATTTCAAAAAGTGAGGCATTGTTCAACATACATTTTCCAAAGAATCAGGAATATTTGGCCAAAGCCCAGTTTCGATTGAAGTTTGAAGAGCTTTTTTACATTCAACTCCAGTTGATTTCAAAAAAGATGCTCCGTAAGCAAAAGATAAAAGGTTTCAACTTTGACCAAGTTGGTGAACATTTCAATAATTTCTATAAGAATCACCTACCTTTTGAACTGACCAATGCCCAAAAACGTGTCATCAAAGAAATCAGGGCCGATTTGGGCAGTAATGCCCAAATGAATAGATTGCTTCAAGGCGATGTTGGCTCAGGAAAGACCATAGTGGCCTTAATGACAATACTACTTGCCATTGATAATGGTTACCAAGCCTGTTTGATGGCCCCAACTGAGATACTTGCCAATCAACATTTTAATGGTATCAAAGCCTTATTGGACAATATTGGGGTGAACATAGCATTATTAACGGGATCGGTGAAAAAGTCCTCAAGAAATATAATCCATGAACAACTCGAAAGCGGTGAGCTTCATATCTTGATTGGAACCCATGCCCTCTTGGAAGATAAGGTGCAGTACAAAAACCTCGGCCTGGCCATAGTGGATGAACAACATCGTTTTGGAGTGGCGCAGCGTTCCAAACTTTGGCATAAAGGAAGCCCACCCCAAACCCCTCCCAAAGGGAGGGTGAATGAAATTCACCGCAAATACCAAACTGCAAAACCTTCTGCCTATCGTCTTTTAAAACAAAATCAGCTGGAAAGAAAAAAACAAACGACAGAAGCCGAAAGAATTCTATGGGAGCAGTTAAAGACCAAACAACTGGGAGTAAAGTTCAGAAGGCAGCATGTAATTGACGAATTTATCGTTGACTTCGTATGCTTATCTAAAAAGATTGTAATTGAAGTAGATGGTGCATATCATAATACCCCCTCTCAATTAGAAGCCGATGAAATAAGAACTAAGATCTTAAAAGAATTGGGATATAGCGTAATACGGTTTAAAAATCAAGAAGTAATCGGTGCGATTGATTCTGTTCTCAAAAAAATACAAGCAAGATTGGATAGCCTCCCCTTCGGGGAGGTTGGAGGGGCTTTTCCACCCCATATCCTGGTAATGACCGCCACCCCTATTCCCAGAACACTTGCTATGAGTCTGTACGGCGATTTGGACATTTCAGTAATCGATGAGCTTCCTCCAGGAAGAAAAGCCATAAAGACTGTACACAGGTACGATTCCAATCGTTTAAAGGTTTTTGGATTCATTAGGGATGAAATAAAAAAAGGAAGACAGATCTATGTAGTTTATCCCCTGATTCAAGAATCAGAAGCTTTGGATTATAAAGATCTGATGGATGGTTATGAAAGCATAGTACGGGATTTTCCCCTACCCGATTATCAGATTTCGATTGTTCATGGTAAGATGAAATCGGCCGATAAGGATTATGAAATGGAACGCTTCGTAAAGGGTGAAACCCAAATCATGGTAGCTACGACGGTTATTGAAGTTGGGGTGAACGTACCCAATGCATCGGTAATGATCATAGAAAGTGCGGAACGTTTCGGTTTATCACAATTACATCAGCTTAGAGGACGCGTTGGAAGAGGTGCAGACCAGAGTTATTGCATTTTAATGACCAGTCATAAACTATCATCTGAAGCAAAAACCCGATTAGAAACCATGGTTAGCACCAATGACGGTTTCGAAATCGCCGAAGTGGACTTAAGACTTAGAGGCCCTGGTGATTTAATGGGTACCCAACAAAGTGGGGTGCTAAATTTAAAGATTGCAGATATTGTTAAGGATAATGATATTCTTAAAACTGCTCGGTGGTATGCAATTATGATCTTAAAGGAAGATCCAACATTGGATACCCAAGAGAATCTGGTCATCCGACATACCTATACCCAATTAATAAAGCATAAGAATATTTGGAATTATATAAGTTGAGACTCAATTGAAGGATAAAGGTATAATGTGATTTCTCAGTCTTACATCCTTCGAAATGACTACGATCGTCATATCGACCCCTTCAACAAATGCCCAGGACAGGCTCCAGGAGAAATCACATTAATAGGGTAAAACATATCCTATTCTTCATAATTTATGGTGAGCATTGTATTATCAATGCTTAAAGACAACAAAAAACCCTGACAGAATCGTCAGGGCTTTTACTTTTCATGCAATTCGCTTTTTAATTGATGAGATTTCTCCGCAGCGAGCTGCGGGGTTCCTTTAAAACTGTCATTCCCGCAAATGCGGGAATCTAATTAAAGAATTTCGTTTTAATAAATTTCTTTAATTGATGTCTTCACCATTCTTTAGTTTTTCAAGATAGCCAGCAATAGCATCTTTGTTTGGCTGGTCCGGAGCCCTAGTGGCTGCAATTTTTAAGTGTTTTAAAGCGGTTTTATAATTACCCATTGCCGAATTCGCTCTTGCTAACCCAAAATCGACAGGCCATTGCCCCTTGTTCTTTTTGGCATTCATTTTAAATACTTCCATGGCTTTCTCTTTCTGTCCTTGACCAATCAATTGTCTACCATACCCATGAATTTGAAATACAGTGGCATATTCCATTGCCTCGTCCATGATTGCAGAAGCTTCTCCTGCCTTCCCTTGTTTTGCAAGGATTTGTGATTTTGTGCTGAGGTTATTAAAATTCTTTTGGCTAAAGAACATTCCAGAAATAGTAGAATTAATCCACCCAAGGGCCTCATCAAGGTCTCCTCCATTGTTCAGTGAATAATTAGCAGCTTGTTCCCAAGTTTGTCTATTGAACCCAGGTGAATCCTGCAATTTTTCGCGAATATCGGCAAGAACAACATTGGATACATCTACTTCAATCTTAAAAGGAATTTTCTTTTTTCCCCAGCTGAGGGTAGCGGTAGTCGAATTGGCAGTTACATCCTCAAAAGTAAAGGTTAGCTGTTCGGTATGTGAAGTATCCATCATGTTCACATCAACTTTTAATGCATCCTCATTGGGATCATAAAAATAACTGCCCCAGGCATTGGAGTTTTTCGAAAAGACCACTGTGGCTTTATCTCCCTCATTGATGATCATGTGAAGCCCATACTTACCGGCTGGCAACGCCTTACCTTCGATTTTTACATCATCCTCAAATTTGATAACTGTATTTTCATTGGCACCTGCTCTCCATGGGGATTCTTTTGCAGTTCCAAAGCCTAAATTGTTCATTCCATAGGGAACCAACTTCCCCCAAACTTCGCGATCGTTAACACTAGGCCTGGAATATTTGATCGAGATATCCGATATTCCTACACGCTGGGAAACCTTGGCCATTTGACTTCCTCTGGGAAGATCTAATTGGGCCGATACATTTACAAAACAGAACATCATTACCAATGATATTCCAAAAACACATTTTGAGTACATTTTTTTCATTTGATTGATTTTTTAGTTGTTGTTTCACAAGGTATTGATAGTTGAAGTCCTATAAAGTTACAATTGTGTTAAAGTGGCATTAGAACATGTTAAACTGTTATATCTGTTTGAACATCGTAATTTTTATGTACAATAATTTCCTATAATCACTACTTTTAATAGTTTTGCCAACTTAGAATTAAATGCAATATGAGTTCAAAAAAGACACTGTTTGACAAGGTATGGGATTCCCATGTTGTACAACATATTGAAAATGGTCCAGATGTATTGTTCATTGACCGCCACATGGTACATGAAGTAACGAGCCCGGTTGCATTTTTAGGGTTAAAAAATAGAGGAATCAATGTTTTACATCCTGAGAAGACCTTTGCTACTGCAGATCATAACACCCCGACCATAAACCAACATTTGCCAGTAGAAGATCCGCTTTCGGCCAATCAGCTCAAAGCTTTGGAGGAAAATGCTGCGGCCCATGGCATTTCATATTGGGGTTTGGGGCATGAGAAAAACGGAATTGTACATGTGGTTGGTCCGGAATACGGAATAACCCAACCTGGAGCAACAATTGTTTGTGGTGATTCACATACCTCTACCCATGGTGCTTTTGGTGCCATCGCATTCGGTATTGGAACTTCAGAGGTAGAAATGGTTTTGGCCACCCAGTGTATTATGCAGGCGAAACCGAAAAGTATGCGGATAAATGTTGAAGGATCTTTGAGTAAAGGAGTTACTCCCAAGGATGTTGCCCTCTATATTATTTCCCAGCTGACTACTTCCGGCGCAACTGGATATTTCGTGGAGTATGCAGGACAAGTTTTCAGGGATATGACCATGGAAGGAAGAATGACCGTTTGTAACCTTAGTATTGAAATGGGCGCCCGTGGTGGTATGATTGCACCAGATACAAAAACCTTTGAATATGTGAAAGGGCGCGAGTTCTCGCCTAAGAGTGCTACTTTGGAAAAAGCAACCGCATATTGGGAAACACTGTACACCGATGAAGGTGCCGAATTTGATAAGGAGATCACTTTTAATGCTGCGGATATAGAACCTATGATTACCTATGGAACGAATCCAGGTATGGGTATCGGAATTACTAATGATATCCCAACCGCCGATGCCGTTGAGGGTGGTGAGGCCACGTATAAAAAATCACTTCAATACATGAATTTCAATGAAGGTGATAGCATGATGGGCAAGGCAATAGATTTTGTGTTCCTTGGAAGTTGTACCAATGGCCGGATTGAAGATTTCAGGGCATTTACCTCAATAGTGAAAGGAAGAAAAAAAGCTGACAATGTAACTGCTTGGTTGGTTCCGGGATCACACCAAGTTGAAGCAGCTATCAAAGAAGAAGGATTGCTAGCTATTCTTCATGAATCAGGGTTTGAATTAAGAGAGCCTGGTTGCTCCGCTTGTTTGGCAATGAACGATGATAAGATACCTGCGGGTAAGTATGCAGTAAGTACGTCAAACAGAAACTTTGAAGGCCGTCAAGGCCCGGGATCTCGAACCTTATTGGCGAGTCCATTGGTTGCTGCTGCGGCAGCTGTGACCGGCAAGGTAACTGATCCAAGGAAACTCATGGTGATTGAAACTGTATAAAGCTGAACGCAATACGCTGTACGCCAAAGGTATTGAAATGAAGGACTATCGCAAATATGATGTTTGGAAATTGGGGCACGAGATAACATTACAGATTTATGCTTTGACTGAGGAATTCCCAAAGGAAGTGCAATTTGGAATTATAAGTCAAATGCGAAGAGCTGCTTATTCAATACCTTCGAACATTTCTGAGGGTTGTGGTAGGGAGTCGGATGCCGAGTTTAAGCGTTTTTTGACCATATCTAGAGGTTCAGCGTCAGAACTTGAATATTTTACAGTTCTTGCCAGAGACTTAGGATTTTTAAATCAAACGTCATATACTAAAGTAAATGATAATGTAAATAAGGTAAAACGGAGTTTGAATAATTTAATTCAGAAAATATAATATAATCAGCGCATAGCGTTACGCGTTTTGCGCTTAGCAATCAAAAAAATGGCATACGATAAATTCGATATATTGACTTCTTCTGCTGTTCCCCTTCCAATTGAGAATGTGGATACAGATCAGATTATTCCTGCCCGTTTTTTAAAGGCAACGGAACGAAAAGGATTTGGTGACAATCTTTTTAGGGATTGGCGTTATAATGCTGACAATTCCCCAAAAAGGGATTTTGTGCTCAACAATCCGATTTACAGTGGCAAGATTTTGGTTGGCGGTAAAAACTTCGGTTCTGGTTCTTCCAGGGAACATGCAGCATGGGCTGTTTATGATTATGGATTCCGTTGTGTTGTCTCCAGCTTTTTTGCAGATATTTTTAGAAACAATTGTTTGAATATAGGTGTTTTACCTGTTCAGGTAAGTCCAGAATTCCTTCATAAGATCTTTACTTCGATTGAATCGAAACCAGAATCACAATTGGAAGTGAATCTACCAGAACAATCGATTACTATTTTAGCCACAGGAGAAAAGGAAAACTTTGTAATCAATGATTACAAAAAAGCAAATATGTTGAACGGTTTCGATGATATCGATTATCTATTGAATATCAAGGGCCAAATTAGCGAATTCGCAAAAGACACTCCCCTTTAATAATACCTTTCAAGTACCAATGAAAAAGAGACAGATTGAAATAATGGACACTACGCTTCGTGATGGGGAACAAACCTCTGGGGTGTCCTTTTCTGTTTCCGAAAAATTGACTTTGGCAAAATTGCTACTGGATGAACTCAAGGTAGATCGCATTGAAATTGCATCAGCAAGGGTTTCTGAAGGTGAATTGAAAGCTGTTCAGGAAATTACGGAGTGGGCAGCGGAGCAGAGCTATCTTGATCGTGTTGAAATATTGACTTTCGTTGATGGTGGTGTTTCATTGAAATGGATGAAAAAAGCAGGTGCGAAAGTTCAAAACCTGTTGACCAAAGGCTCATTGAACCATTTGACACACCAACTTAAAAAAACACCGGAACAACATTTTAAGGATATTGCCCAAACATTGGATCTAGCGAAAAAACAAGGCATCAAAAGCAATGTGTATCTGGAGGATTGGAGCAACGGGATGCGAAATTCAAAGGAATACGTGTTCCAATATTTGGATTTCCTCACAAAACAGCCTATTGAGCGCATTTTGTTACCTGATACCTTGGGAATATTAACATATACGGAAACATTTGGTTTTCTTTCTGAAATAATACAACGTTATCCTAATTCGCATTTCGATTTCCATGGCCATAACGACTACGACCTAGGCGTTGCAAATGTTATGGAAGCTGTTAAAGCCGGGTGCCACGGAATACATCTTACGGTGAACGGTATGGGCGAACGGGCTGGAAATGCCCCTATGGCCAGTGCGGTTGCCGTAATCAATGACTTTTTGCCTGAAGTAGGGATTAGTGTCAATGAATCTTCACTTCATAAAGTAAGTAAATTGGTGTCAGCCTTTACGGGGTTTGGAATTCCTGCGAACAAACCTATCTTGGGTGATAATGTTTTTACACAAACTGCTGGAGTACATGCTGATGGAGATAGTAAACGAAATCTTTACTTTAATGATTTATTACCCGAAAGATTTGGTAGGAAACGCAAATACGCCTTGGGAAAAACATCAGGCAAAGCGAATATACAGAAGAATCTTCAGGAACTTGGATTAACCCTCAACGATGAAGAACTAAAGAAAGTCACTCAACGCATTATTGAACTTGGGGACAAAAAAGAACGGGTTACAAAAGATGATTTACCCTATATTATCTCAGATGTTTTGAATAGTGGGGATTATCAACAAAAGGTATTCGTGAAATCTTATGTTCTCACCCACTCCAAAGGATTAAAACCATCTACAACTGTAGCTGTCGAAATAGATGGTGAACGATATGAAGCCAATGCACAGGGAGACGGACAATACGATGCGTTTATGAATGCCCTTCGAAAGATATACAAATCAAAGAAAAAAGATTTTCCATTGCTTACCGATTATGCAGTACGAATACCGCCAGGGAGTCATTCGGACGCTTTGTGTGAAACCATCATCTCATGGGACAATAACGGACAGGAATTTGTGACCCGAGGATTGGATTCAGATCAAACGGTATCGGCAATTAAAGCAACGGAGAAAATGTTGAATATAATTTAGTGCTAAGCGCTAAACGCTGTGTGTAACGCGCCAAACGCAGTGCGCCAGTTTAAATAATTTTAAATCAAAGCTTTGCGATTAGCGCAGGGCAGTTAGCGTAAAGCAAAAAAAATGAAATTAAACATTGCCCTTTTAGCAGGAGACGGAATTGGTCCTGAAGTGATAGACCAAGCAGTAAAAGTATCGAATGCGGTAGCAAAAAAATTCAACCACGAAATCAATTGGACCCCAGCATTAACTGGGGCTGCAGCCATTGATGCTGTGGGCGAGCCATATCCTGATGAAACCCATGAAATTTGTGCAAATTCCGATGCGGTGCTTTTTGGCGCTATCGGACATCCTCGTTTTGATAACGATCCCTCAGCCAAAATAAGACCTGAGCAGGGATTGCTGAAAATGAGACAAAAATTAGGTCTTTTCGCCAATGTTAGACCAACTTTTACCTTTCCATCATTAATAGACAAATCCCCTTTAAAACGTGAGCGCATCGAAGGTACCGATTTGATTATCCTTAGGGAATTAACGGGAGGTGTATATTTTGGTGATAGAGGTAGAAAAGATGATGGGGATACTGCGTACGATACTATGACCTACCAAAGATTCGAAATACAGCGATTGGCAAAAAAAGGATTCGAAATGGCCATGAAGCGTTCCAAAAAATTATGTTGTGTTGACAAAGCCAACGTATTGGAATCTTCACGTTTGTGGCGAGAAACAGTTCAGGCCATGGAAAAAGACTATCCAGAGGTTGAGGTCACCTATGAATTTGTAGATGCCGTTGCTATGCGATTGGTACAATGGCCAAGTGCTTATGATGTCATGATAACCGCGAATCTCTTTGGGGATATTCTGACAGATGAGGCATCTGTTATATCAGGATCTATGGGATTAATGCCATCTTCTTCTGTTGGAAGCGATGTTTCCTTATATGAACCCATTCACGGTTCTTATCCACAGGCAGCAGGTAAGGACATTGCAAATCCATTGGCAACCGTTTTGTCCGCTGCCATGCTTTTTGAGGATATGGACTTGAACGAAGAAGCAAAAGCCATTCGTGATGTGGTTAATAAATCATTGGCCGAAGGGATCGTGACAGAAGATCTATCAGAAGGTGGGAAAGCCTATAAGACCAGTGAGGTTGGTGATTGGTTGGCTCAAAACATCTAACAATTTATTTGCTAAATCGGGAGAAAGAACATGATCTTGTAATAGCTTAATCAATATTACCTTTTAAATCTTTAGGGTTTGATCTCGGAAGACTCCCTAGAGCCCGTTGTAATAATTTCGTACAGGTCGGGAATAACGGTTTGTGCCAATCGAGATTGGCCATTGAGCAGTACGCAAATGCCCAGGTCCGCTTCCGGATAGAGTGCGATTTCATTTCTGTAATTGTTAACGCTGCCTCCATGATGCCAAATCGTTTTTTCGGTGCCTGCTCCATCATCCTGAAACGTATGTATGCGCCATCCCATTCCATAATATGATTGTGCATGCCCAGGCCAACGCTGGTAATATTTATTGTTGTTCCCTATTTTCACAATTGGGGTAAAGGCTTTTTCAATGTTCGCATGTTGCAATACCGTTGTATTGTGGCCTAATAAAAAATGCATCCATTTTCCCATATCCAAGGCACTAGCGTTAATGCCACCGGCAGCCACTGCATTGTAATAGTGCTTGTTCAAAGGCAGGATTTTCCATCCACCTTTTCGTTTTGAATGCGGTAATGCGACATTTTCTGCTTGGTTCAAGGTCAAATAGTCCGTAGAGGCCGTGGTCATTCGCAAAGGCTTAAAAAACCGATCTCGTAATAAGGTATTGATTTCTTTACCTGTAGCCTCGCGCATCACTTCTTGGGAAAGGGCGAACATGGCATTTTGATAGCTATACATTTTACCGGGTTCACTAATCGGATTAACTTCCTTAAACCGCTTGGCTATGTTAGCCATAGGTAATCCGGCCTCTACCAGATTGGTGTAGCTGTGATAGGGCGTACCTGAAGTATGTGACAGAATATGTGCCAAGGTGACTTTTTGGGTATTCCTTTGATCGCCTAAGCGAAAATCAGGAATAAAATCGACCACCTTATCATTCCAGTTCAAGGTACCTTCAGCTTGTAAACTTGCCGCCAATAATCCTGTAAAACCTTTGGATAGCGATCCTAATCGAAATATCGTTTGTCCATCAATTTCGGCCGTTCCTTTGATATTGCGTTTCCCAAATCCTTCTGAGATCACAATGGAATCGCCTTGAACAATACTAACTCCGGCTCCTACTATAGTTCCAGAGGTAATGGCGTTATCAAAATAGTGTCGTATGGCACTTTCCAATTGTTGTTTTCTTAGTCCATAACGTTCCGCCGCCCTTAATTCAGCAACATTAACCTTAGGCTTCACTACCGCGGCTGTTTCCGTTTTGGTAGCCAAATCAGTGCTAGCTACCCGAAATGCAATGACCACAAAGAAAGTAAGTAAGAAAAGTGAAGTTCCGCCAAAGATTTTCAATCTACGCATAGGATGGCAAGAGTTAAGATTCGGGTTTAGTTTAAATTACATTGTTATTCAATTAACTGGAAATTAGGCATTTTATTTTATGTAAAGTATCAATGTGTTCCAAACTTTTCATATATAGGTCGAATATTAGAAGCCCAATCCAATAATTGTAAATCTAAAAATCTATGTACAATTAATCAAGCGTCAGCCCTAAAATGTTGACTAAGGTCATAAATACGCACATTTGTGATAGGATCATACCAAATACTGAAATAAATCTGGTTTGTCATTGAGGTAATCACCATAAAAGTTATTTGCTTTCATGCGTTGGATCAACGGTTGCAGATCATCCGGACTTTTCAGCTCGATACCTACGATTGCTGGGGCATTTTCTTTACTTGACTTTTTTGAATATTCAAAATGGGTAATATCATCATCAGGACCTAAAATCTCCGCAACAAATTGTTTTAAGGCACCCGGACGTTGTGGAAAACGAACAATAAAATAATGTTTTAACCGACCGTATAATAATGCACGTTCCTTTATTTCAGCAGTTCTAGTAATATCATTATTGCCACCACTAACGATACATACTACATGCTTATCTTTTATTATATCCTTATAATCATCAAGTGCTGAGATAGTCAATGCACCGGCGGGTTCCACAACGATAGCATCCCGATTATATAAATCTAGGATGGTTTGGCAAACTTTACCTTCAGGTACTGTCACCATTTCGTGCAGATACTTTTGGCAAATAGGAAACGTCAAGTCCCCTACTCGCTTCACAGCGGCCCCATCAATAAACTTATCAATCTGTTTTAGCCTAGTATTCTTACCTTTTTCGATGGATGTTTTCATTGATGGTGCACCTTCAGGTTCTACACCGATTATTTTGGTTTCCGGAGACAATGCATTGAATATGGAACATAGCCCAGAAGCAAGTCCTCCACCACCGATGGCGACAAAAACATAGTCTATTGGTTCATTTAATTGTTGCAATAGCTCTAATCCTATAGTACCTTGACCCTCTATTACTTTTTCATCATCAAATGCATGTACGAAAGTCATGTTATTTTCCTCACAAAAATTTAAGGCAGCCTTGGACGAATCATCAAAGGTGTCTCCTTCTAGCACCACAGCGATATTATCACCACCAAACATTTTGGTCTGCTCTATTTTCTGTTTAGGGGTAACCGACGGCATAAAAACCGTGCCATTGATACCTAAATGATTACATGCAAAGGCCATCCCCTGTGCATGATTTCCAGCACTGGCACATACCACACCTTGGGATAGTTCTTCCTTGGTAAGTGAACATATTTTATTGAATGCCCCTCGGATCTTATAAGAACGCACCCGATGTAGATCTTCTCTTTTTAGATATATATGGGCCTTATATTGCTTTGAAAGCCGAATGCTTTCATCTAATGGAGTAACACGGGCGACTTCGCGGATTGTTTCCGCAGCGGTCTTAATGTCTTCTATTTTTGGAAAATATGCCATAATCCACTCTCCCCATCTCTCCATGAGGAGAGAGCAATTTTAGCTTTTACTTATACGATGGGCTTCATGGCCGTCATAGATGCACGCAAACGAGCCCCAACGATTTCAACATCGTGATCTCTTAATGCCTTATTTACAGTGATTAATTTGGCATTATCCACACCGTTGTCTTTTCCTTCACCATAATGTTTCCCAATAACATCAGAATCTATACCTCTCATGAAATCAGCCAAAAGAGGCTTACAAGCATGATCAAAAAGATAACAACCATATTCCGCTGTGTCAGAGATTACGCGGTTCATTTCAAACAATTTCTTTCTGGCTATGGTATTTGCTATCAAAGGAGTTTCGTGCAATGACTCATAATATGCAGATTCCCCAATGATTCCAGATTCGGTCATAGATTCATAGGCCAATTCAACACCTGCCTTAACCATGGCTACCATTAACACACCATTGTCGTAGTATTCCTGCTCACTAATATTTGCATCACCGGCCGGTGTTTTCTCGAAAGCAGTTTCACCAGTAGCAGCTCTCCAGTTTAAAAGGTTTTTATCATCATTAGCCCAGTCTTCCATCATGGTTTTAGAGAAATGACCACTCATGATATCGTCCATATGCTTATGGAATAATGGACGCATAATATCTTTCAATTCTTCAGATAGTTCAAAGGCTTTTATTTTGGCAGGATTTGACAAACGATCCATCATATTGGTGATTCCTCCGTATTTCAAGCCTTCAGTAACAGTTTCCCAACCGTATTGAATCAATTTTGAGGCATAGCCAGAAGCAATGCCTTTCTCGATCATATTATCAAAGCAAAGAATAGAGCCTGTTTGAAGTAGACCACAAAGAATAGTCTGTTCACCCATAAGATCAGATTTCACTTCAGCAACAAATGATGATTCCAATACTCCAGCTTTGTGCCCACCGGTACCGGCAGCATATGCTTTTGCCTGTTCCAAACCTTTTCCATGAGGATCATTGTCAGGATGTACGGCAATTAATGTTGGCACACCAAAGCCTCTTTTATACTCCTCACGTACCTCAGAACCCGGACTCTTTGGAGCAACCATGATCACGGTCAAATCTTTTCGTATCTGCATTCCTTCCTCAACGATATTGAAACCATGGGAATAAGATAAGGTCGCACCTTGCTTCATCAGTGGCATAACAGCGCCAACAACATTGGTGTGCTGCTTATCAGGGGTCAAATTAATGACCAAGTCTGCAGAAGGCACCAATTCTTCGTAAGTACCAACTGTAAAACCATTCTCCTTTGCATTTTTAAAGGATTGTCTTTTTTCCTTGATTGCAGCTTCGCGTAAAGTGTATGAAATATCAAGACCGGAATCCCTCATATTCAAACCTTGATTAAGACCTTGTGCCCCACAACCTACAATTACGATTTTCTTACCCTTTAAAGCCGATACACCATCTGAAAACTCAGAAGAATCCATAAACCTACATTTTCCCAGTTGGGTTAGTTGATCCCGTAATGATAGTGTATTAAAATAATTTGTCATTTTATATTCTCGTTTTTAGATGTTTATTTTTCTTGATAAGATTCGTTCAATATTTTACTAATCGGCATTTCTTCTTTTGTAACGGCCAATCTTCCTGAGCGCACAAATTGCATTATACCATAGGGCTCCAAAGCATCGTGCATCTCATCTATCTCATGCCTTCTACCAGTTTTGGCCAACACGAAAAAGTCTCTGGAAACAGTTACGATCTGTGAATTGCTTTCTTTGATTATATTTTGAATTTGACGTTCATCGAAAAGTAAGTGTGATTCTATTTTGAAAAGTGCCGATTCTTGATAAATAATCTCATCAACAGTGTGATAATAAGCTTTGATTACCTCGATTTGCTTTTCTATTTGTCCAACAATTTTTTTTGTCCAATCTTTCGTTGTGTTCACTACAATAGTGAATTTGGAAACATGCTCTATTTCTGATTTTGAAACGTTTAAACTTTCTATATTAATGTGTCGCTTTAAGAATATACCAGATATTCTATTTAATAATCCCACGTTATTTTCGGAGTAAACCGAAATTGTAAACCATTGTTTTTCCATAAGTCGTTCTTAGAGACTCTTTAATTAGTAATCCTAGTTATACTCAATGCTTCTTTGTTGTCATAATCAGCTCTGTGGACCAATTTATTTTAATCTAATGTCTGATACAGATGCTCCTGAAGGAATCATAGGAAAGACATTATCCTCCTTTTCTACCTTCACTTCCAAGAAATAAGCTTCTTTGGAAGCTATCATTTCTTCCACACTTGCTTTTAAATCTTTTCTTTCCGAGACCCTTTTAGAAGCAATGTCATACCCTTGCGCGATTTTTACAAAATCCGGATTGCTCAAAACTGTTGATGCATACCTGCTTTCAAAAAATAGTTCTTGCCATTGCCGAACCATGCCCAAATGACCGTTATTCAATACTACGATTTTAACAGGGGTCTTATTTTGGTATATGGTCCCTAGTTCCTGAATGGTCATTTGATAACCTCCATCTCCTATTATAGCTACTACTTCTCTATCCATAGCGCCCATTTTAGCTCCAATAGCGGCTGGTAAAGCAAAACCCATGGTCCCTAGACCGCCAGATGTAATATTGCTTTTAGATTGTTTGAATTTTGAATATCTACATGCAATCATCTGATGCTGACCAACATCACTAACAATAACAGCCTTATGTTCACTTGCTAAATTGATTTCCTTTATTACCTCCGCCATTGTCAAACCATCCTTGGTCGGATGCAATTCGTCTTTTATGACAGCATCATATTCTATCTTATATTTTTCCTTGAATGTGTTATGCCATTCCTCATGTTTGTTCTCTTTGATCTTTGGCAAAAGCAGGTTTAAGGTTTCCTTGGAATCCCCTAATACTGCAATATCCGCTGTAACGTTTTTATTGATTTCTGCAGGATCGATCTCAAAGTGAATTACCTTGGCCTGTTTGGCATAGGTATCCAAACTTCCAGTTACGCGATCATCAAAGCGCATACCGATGGCCACTAGAACATCGCATTCATTGGTCAAAACGTTAGGTGCATAATTACCATGCATCCCTACCATTCCAACATTTAGCGGATGATCTGTATCCATCGCCGATAGGCCCAGGATAGTCCATGCTGCCGGTATTCCCGCTTTCTCTACTAAAGCTCTCAATTGTTCCTCAGCTTCACCAAGTATTACACCCTGACCAAAGACGATAAATGGTTTTTTCGCTGAATTGATCAATTTTGCCGCAGTATCGATAGCCTCCAAATTGGGTTGAGGAACTGGTTTATAACTACGTACTCCTGTACAATGTTCATAGCTAAAATCCAATTCGTCAAATTGTGCATTTTTTGTAATATCTACCAAAACGGGACCTGGACGACCAGATTTTGCCAAGTAAAATGCTTTTGCCATTACTTCAGGAATCTCCTCGACAGTTGTAATTTGATGATTCCACTTGGTTACAGGAGTTGATATTCCAATAATATCTGTTTCCTGGAAGGCATCAGAACCGAGCAAATGTCTTGGGACCTGACCGGTTATACAAACTATTGGCGTTGAATCTATTTGGGCATCGGCCAAACCAGTTACTAAATTGGTAGCTCCGGGACCTGATGTAGCTATAGCCACACCAACCTTGCCAGAAACACGTGCATAACCTTGCGCTGCATGGGTAGCTCCTTGTTCGTGACGGGTTAATATGTGTGTCAACTTATCTTGGAACTTATAAAGTTCATCATGAACCGGCATAATGGCCCCTCCCGGATAACCATATAGAATATCAACACCCTCGGCCAATAAACAATGTATGATTGCTTCGGCACCACTAATTCTGATTGTCGTCGGTTTTTTGGTTTCCTCTTTTTTCTCTCTCAATGTTTCCATAGGTCTTATCGCTAATAATTGATTCGGCGTAGAGGCCCCTCGGCCTATCGGCTCCTCGCACAGGAAGCCAATTTTAAATTTTTAAACTATTAAAACTCGTCTGTTACACAACCTTGGGCTGCTGATGAAACAGAACGGGCATATTTATACAACACTCCTTTTTTATATTTCAACTCTGGCTGTATCCAAGCAGCCTTACGCTTCGCTAGTTCCTCATCTGACACCTCCACATTTATGGAATTGGTTTTTGCATCTATTATAATAATATCTCCATCTTTAATCAGACCTATAACACCACCTTCCTGTGCTTCAGGCGAAATATGCCCAACAACAAAACCATGGGTACCACCAGAAAAACGACCATCGGTAATCAAAGCAACTTCCTTACCTAAACCAGCACCCATTATAGCAGCGGTAGGTTTTAACATCTCAGGCATTCCCGGTCCTCCCTTAGGTCCTTCATAACGTATAACTACTACATCCCCTTTCTTTACAAGTCCAGTACGTATCCCGTCATTGGCATCATATTCGCTATCAAATACTTTTGCCGTGCCTTTAAACAACAGACCTTCTTTACCCGTAATCTTAGCGACTGAACCATTTCTTGCGAGGTTCCCATAAAGCATTCGTAAATGCCCCGTCGCCTTAATAGGCTTATCCAAAGGCATAATAACATCCTGCCCTTCTTCCAAGTCAGGAACATCTTCTAAATTCTCCGCTAAAGTCTTACCAGTTACTGTTAAACAATCGCCGTGTAAAAGACCATTCTTTAACAAATACTTCAATACTGCGGGAATACCACCGACGCGGTGTACATCTTCCATTAAGTATTTACCGCTTGGTTTTAAATCAGCAATAAATGGCGTGGTATCACTTATATGTTGAAAATCCTGTAAGGTAAACTCTATATCAGCAGCTCTAGCAATTGCCAAGAAATGTAATACAGCATTCGTAGATCCACCCATAATCGTTACCAAGCGAATGGCATTTTCCAAAGACTTTCGCGTAACAATATCAAGAGGTTTTATATCATTTTCAATTAGATATAGCATTTTCTTCCCTGCCTCAATACACTCATTTTCTTTGAGATAATTGTCTGCTGGATTGGAAGAATTATATGGCAAAGACATACCTAATGCCTCGATGGCTGAAGCCATAGTGTTTGCCGTATACATACCTCCACAGGCACCAGCTCCCGGGATTGATTTTTTAATGATACATTTAAATTCATCTTCTTCCATCGTACCTGCCACTTTCTCTCCCCATGCTTCAAAAGCAGATACTATATCCAGCTTTTTGTTATTATGACATCCTGATGCAATCGTACCGCCATACACTAAAATAGAAGGACGGTTTAAACGCAACATAGCCATTAATGCTCCAGGCATGTTCTTATCACATCCAACAACAGTAACCAAAGCATCATAAGACATTCCTTGTACCACCGTTTCCATTGAATCTGCAATTATATCCCTTGATGGCAATGAAAAACGCATTCCTGGCGTTCCCATGGAAATACCATCACTAATCCCAATGGTATTGAAAATTAAACCTACTGTCTCTTTGGAATTAACCCCCTCTTTAACCAATTTGGCCAAATCGTTCAAATGCATATTACATGGGTTCCCCTCGTATCCAGTGCTGGCAATACCGACTAATGGTTTATTAAAGTCTTCATCCTTAAAACCAATGCCATATAGCATTGCTTGAGCAGCTGGTTGCGTTGGGTCTTGGGTAACATTTTTACTGTATTTATTCAATTCCATTAGGAAGGATGTTGTCGTTGCTTAACGCTTTTAGATATGATTTATCAATCAAATATAATTGTTTCGCAAAAGCTATATTTTTAACATTTAGTGCTGCTCTAAATCCAAGTGTAACATAATCTATTCAAGCTACTGTTTATCAAGGTTTTAAATGTACTTTTTATACCATATCCAGTACTTTTATTGCAGCTTGGTTAATCAACTATGGGCAGATAGAAATTAACAAGGTAAGTAGTAAATACAGTTGTCTTCTAAATCAACTTGATAATTAATAAGGATTAAACATAATCTGATAAACTTCCATTTTATTATTTATTTGATAGATATTTTTTTAACTTGTTTAAGAGTAACGAATAACGGATCATCCACATAGAAATAGATTCTTTGTGATAGCCATAATATTAGGATGTTTAAAGAAATAGGCCAATTTTTAAAGCAAGATTTCACCTTGCTCGATTCTACGATAAATAAGCTGATCCTTATTGGTTTTATCGGACTGTATTCCGCTTTTTTCATTAGTGTTTATACCCCATTTAATATTAATACTTGGGGACAAAACTCTTATATGAAATATGTTCTTCTTGGTATAGCTGTTATTTCTTTTTCCCAGTTTGTCCTTAGACCTGTATTTGGCTTCAAAACGTTTAATAACTCTACTTTAATACTTTGGGGCATCTTTGAGCTGATAGTCATGGCGACAGTCTTGCATCTGGCTTATGCTCCAAGCACCGCCAGCAATACTTTTGAAGCTAATTTTTTTGATTACTTAGATACTATAAGAATTGTTATTTTGGTTGCGACAATACCATATGTGCTGGTTGTACTATATCTTGTTTTCAAAGAAAAATTGTCTACCCTCAAGGATTTAAAGGATAACAGTCAAGGGACAATCATTAATAAAGGTGACAAACTACTGACACTCACCGGTGAAAATAATAAAGTAATCCTTGCAATTAAGTATCATCAATTGCTGTACGTTAAGTCTGCCGGAAACTATCTAGAGCTTTACTATTTAAAAGGTGAGAATCTAGCAAAAGAACTGGTCAGGGAACGATTGAAAGAACTGGAAAAAAAAATTATCAATACCAATGTGGTTAAAGTACATCGATCCTACCTCGTGAATGTTAGACATATATCCTCTTTAAAGAAAACCAAGAAAAGCTATGAAATAATCGTACAACATATTCCCGATGTTATCATACCTGTTTCCTCAGGTTTTAAAGCATCTTTTGAAGAAGCATTAAAACAAAAAGTGTCCCATTAGTCACAGCATAGCCTTAATTCGTCACAAAATCCACTGATTATAACATCTGAGGCGGAGCAACTCTTTTTATTTGTATTTACCCCGACTTTAAGTTCCTCTTTTAACGATTACTGTAATTTGAATAAAGACAGTGCTTTTTTCTGGCAATAAGAATAAATGAATTGGAGATTTATCAATGAAAAAAAATAGCATTATAAAATCTAGCTTATATGGAGTTACATTGTTTTTGATGTTGTTGGTTCTATATTCTGGCAAGGTTTCTTCTTCTTACACTCCCATACCTTTACTAAATTGTAATTGTCCCCCTGGTTTCAAATTGAATACGGATAACAAGTGCATTTCAAAGAATTTATACAATCAATATGCTGTACGAAATAATGCCGGTGTTGGCGGTTTAAAATCTGCATTGCCGGAAATTAGGGATGGCTTCACCCCTCAGGAAATTGATTTAGGTAGGTATTTGTTTTTTGATCCTGTCCTTTCCGCTGACCAGACAATTTCATGTGCTACATGTCATGATCCGAATAAGGGATTTAGTGATGGACTTGCTGTTAGTCAGGGCATAGACAAACATAAATTAAAAAGAGGGGCTCCCACTCTTTGGAATGTTGGGTATCTTAAAAAACTGTTTTGGGATGGCCGGGCTTTAACATTGGAAGAACAAATGCAAGGCCCACTTTTTTCTGAGGAAGAAATGGGCAATACCCCTGAAAATTTGATTAAAACCATTAACGATATAGAAAATTACAGGAAACTGTTCGCCGAGGCTTTTGTAGATCGGAATAAAAATGCCCCCATTGAACTTAATGAGATTCTTAAAGCGATAACCGCTTTTCAATCATCGTTGGTATCATTAAATAGTAAATACGACCAATATGCACATGGATTCCACGGTGCGCTTAATCAAAATGAAATTGAAGGACTCAATGTTTTCAGATCTTTCGTTGCTAGGTGTGCGGAATGCCACACACCACCACTATTCACTAACCAGCAATTTGCCGTTATAGGTACCCCCGAACCTGACGGCTTACCTTTAGATCCAGGTGCAGAAGTACCTTTCAATGACAAAACATTACGTGGAGCTTTCAAGGTGCCCAGTCTCAGAAATATTGAAAAAACAGCACCATACATGCATTCTGGTAAGTTTGAAACGTTGCGTGAAACTGTTCAATTTTATACAGATGGCAGAGGACATGCAGTACCGGAAGGTGAAGATTTATTGATTCACTGGCATATTTGGGAGCCAAATTTAACGGACTATGAATTAGATAGATTGGTTGATTTCCTCGGAACCTTGACAGACGAATCGTTTACTCCCAAAGTTCCTGCGCAACTGCCCTCTGGACTTAAAGCATCAATTTAATATAATCAATTTAAAAAAATGAAGAAAAAATCACCCTTACTAAAAATCCTTGGATCCATTGTTCTTTTGGCCGCTGGAATATTCTTAGGAAAGACCTTTTTTGGACAAAAAAGTGTTGATACTGTTCCTATGCCTTCAACAATAAAATATAGAAATGTTGGATTAACAAAAGATACTACCCGAGTAGCTTCAAATCAAGGATTCAATGGAAAAATTATTGAAGTAAAAGAAGGAGCTTCAATTCAAGAAGCGGTGAAAGAAGCAAATCCCGGTGATTTGATTCGCGTTTATCCTGGCAACTATTCCGAAAACGTTTATATTGATAAAGACGACATTAGCCTTCAAGGGGTTGTTATCAATGGTGAATGGCCAACTCTCGATGGGAAGAAAGAGATCAATGATGCATTCTTATATTCTGGTAATGGAATTCTTATTGAGAATTTTAAGATCATCAATTATAAAGGTAATGGCGTTATGGGCCAAGCGGGCAACAATTTTGTTATTCGTAATAATTGGATTATTGATACGGGTGTTTATGGTATTTTTCCCCAGTATGGTATAAATGGACTTATTGAGCATAATGTGCTCAGTGAAATAGAGGATGCCGCCATTTATGTGGGTATGTGCGATAATGTTGATGTTTTACACAATGAGGTGTTCGATAATGTGGCCGGTATTGAGATTGAGAACTCAAGACATTGCCTGGTAGAGAATAATTATGCACATGATAACACAGGGGGACTTTTAGCCTTCATTACTCCTGGTCTTCCCATAAAAACCACATTTGATGTGATTTTTCGAAATAACTTCGTAGTTAACAATAACCATGAGAATTTTGGCGCTCCGGGGTCTACCGTTGCTGGTGTTCCGGCAGGAACTGGAATACTGATTATGGCGGCGGATGATGTCATTATTGAAAATAATATCATTACAGGAAATAACAATACCGGTATAACTATAGTTGATTTAGCTACAGGAGCTCCAAGAGCCAATGATCCAAGTTCGGAAGGGAATCCTGACAGGGTTGTGATTCTTGATAACATTATGTTCGATAATGGTAATGATCCAACGGGTGAAATCAAGACCATAATGCTTACCCAAATGGATAGCAAAGGTCCGGATATTTTCGCCTTCGGAGGTGGCACAGGAAGTACGATCAGGGATAAAAACAGGTACCGAACATTTGGCCTTGATGGTTATGGTACTGCACAAATTTCGGATACTAAGGATATACCCACGATGATGACTCCTTCACCTGTACCGCCAAGATCAGTTTCAAAAGAGGAGTTGGGTGAGTTAACCTATTATGGTGTTTGCGCCGGTTGTCATGCCTTTGGTACCAGATTGATCGGTCCGCCAACTGAGATTTTACAGGCAATCCATCATAATAATCCACAGGGCATGGTAGATTACATCAACAACCCTAAAAACCTAAGGGAAGAATATCCCGAAATGCCACCTCAGGATTATTTATCGGATGAAGCTAAAATGGCTGTTGCGGAATATATCTTGGCACTAAAAGAATAAAAATTTAATAACAACACAAACAACCTAACTCAATCTATATGAAAAAACTATTTCTAATTTTAGTCGCAATTGGTTTTTCAATTACGACCTACGCCCAACAAACTGTTTCGGGTACTGTACTCGAAGAAGGTACAGATATACCGTTACTAGGCGTTAGCGTGCTGGTTAAAGGTACCAGTTCTGGTGCCTCGACAGATTTTGATGGAAACTACTCTATTTCTGATGTTGACAACGATGCAACTTTGGTATTTTCCTATCTCGGTTATAAAACCCAGGAAGTTCTAGTCGCTGGGCAATCAACAATAAATGTTTCTTTAGAAACTGATGCCCAAGGTCTTGACGAGGTGGTAGTGACTGCTCTTAACATTCAAAGAGATAAGGAATCGTTGGGTTATTCAATATCCCAAGTATCGTCTGAAGAAGTAAATGTCGCGCGTGAAAACAATGTAATGAATTCCCTTTCCGGTAAGGTGTCTGGGTTACAGATCACTCAATCCAACACTGGTGTTGATGGATCTAGCAGGGTACTTTTAAGGGGAATTACCACAATCAGTGGTTCTAACAGACCATTGGTAGTGGTTGATGGTATTCCCATTAGCAATGGTTCAGGTGGTGCTGGCGGTGGCGGCGGAATTGATCGAGGTGATGCCTTATCCGATATCAATCCAGATGATGTCGCTTCAATCAGCGTATTGAAAGGTGCCGGCGCAGCTGCAGCTTATGGATCTCTGGGTATGAACGGGGTGATATTGGTCACTACCAAATCTGGTGCCAAAAAAGATGGTGTAGGAATTTCACTGAATTCATCCTTCTCATTTACTGATGTGGCCTTGACACCAGATTTTCAAAATGAGTATGGTTCAGGTGCTTTTGGTGATTTTGCACCAATTAATGCAGATGGACGACCCGTATTGGATTATCCTTTCTCATGGAGTTGGGGACCAAAAATGGAAGGGCAAACCTATACAAATTGGTTGGGACAACAAGACACCTTTTCTCCAAACCCGAAAAAGAATCCATATAAAGAGTTTTATCAAACTGGTTTTACAATGTCGAATACCGTTGCTTTTGAAGGAAGATCGGACAAAGGTTCTTTTAGACTGGCGATTACCGATGAAGATGGGCAGGGAATAGTTAGAAACAATACGTTGGCCAAGCAAACCTTCAGCATTAGAGGTACGACCAAACTAAGCGACAAATTTAGTGTTGATGGTAAAATGACCTATTTAACATCTAAAGTGCGTAACAGACCTCAATTGGCAGAAGGTAGTGGCAACACAGCTTTACAACTTTCCTTAATGCCTCGTGATATTCGCCTGGAAGATGTTGCCAACAACACAATTAATGCAAGTGGTGAAGAAATTAAATGGAATTTGGATAATACGTTCAACAACCCTTATTGGGCTTTAGAGAATGCTGGCAATCTTGATGAGAAAGATCGTTTTCAAGGTTTTCTTTCAGCAAATTGGGATTTGGGTAGCAAATTTAATATTACTGCCAAATCAGGTATGGACTATATAGTCTACGATTTTACAAATTGGGGAGCAACAGGAGCGAGGGCTATAAGCAATGGTTTAGGTTCTTACAGCCATGATAGTGGCAAAAGTAGAATATGGAATTCTGATATTCTTGCCACCTACTCTACCAACATATCCGATTTTAAAATAACAACAAGTGTCGGTTCTACATACAGAAATGAATTCAATAGCTCCAGGAATATTTGGGGGAACGATGCAAAGGTTGACGATTTCTATAGAATCAGTAATTACAAAAACAGCTTTAGCAATGAAAACGTTAGCAAAAAAGGAATTTACTCCTTTTATGCATTAGGACAGTTTAGTTATGGCGGTTATCTTTATTTTGACGCTACCATTAGAAATGATAATTCATCAGCGTTACCCAAGGCCAATAATTCGTATTGGTACCATTCAGAAAACATGAGTGTTTTATTCTCCAAAATGTTGGGAATTAGTTCAAACATTCTTAGTCAAGGCAAGTTGAGAGGTTCATTCGCCAAGGTAGGTAATGATACCAGTCCTTATCGCACACAAGCGGTTTACAATGTTGACCAAACGGTTACCTTACCTTATACAGTGGCTTCTATTTCTGGAAGTCTCCCCTCATTTGATTTAAAACCGGAAACTTCAGAATCTTGGGAAGTTGGAGCAGATTTAGGATTTCTGAATAACCGTATTCAATTGGATTTCACTTATTACGAAACCAATACCACGGATCAAATCATGGCCGTTCCCATTTCTGGAACTACAGCATATTCATCAAAAGTCATCAATGCAGGTAAGATTCAAAACAAGGGATATGAAGCACAATTGAACTTGGTACCCATTGATTCAGATGATTTCACCTGGGATTTAGGTCTTAATTTTACGAAAAGTAATTCCAAAGTTATATCCTTAAATGAAGGTTTGGAACGAATCTCTTTAGGTTCCTTGTGGACAGCCTCCGTTGAGGCAAGACCCGGTCAGGAATTCGGGACTATTTATGGCAACGACTTTTTAAGGGATAATTTTGGAAGAAAAATAATTGGTAATGATGGCCTCGCGAAACGAGGTGATCGCATTGCATTAGGAAATATAAATCCGGATTGGTATGGTGGTATTTCCAGTAAATTCAGATATAAAAATATTTCCTTGAGTTCCTTGATCAGTATTCAGCAAGGCGGTGAATACTATTCCTATGGAAGAGGATACCGTATGTTCTTTGGAACAGACGAACGTAGTTTGGTTGGAAGGGAATCTGGGATTGTCGAAAATGGAATCAACGAATTTACTGGTTTCGAAAATGATGTTGCGGCCAGTGCTTTCCTAAAACAATTCACGGATATCTTTGCTAATGAAGTTGCCACTGATTTAATCATGGATGCCAGTAATGTTAAATTGAGGGAAGTGGCATTGACCTATGATTTTCCGCAAACAATGCTGAGAGGCTCATTTATTCAATCAGCAAGCTTATCAGCGGTGGGTAGAAATCTATTCTTCCTATATAATGCGGCAGGTGATATCGACCCAGAGGCAACCTATAGCAGTGGCCCTACTAGTACGGCCTTTGAACATTCATCATTACCGTCTACTAGAAGTTACGGCGTTAACTTAAAAATCAACTTTTAATAGAGATGACTATGAAAAATATAAACAACATAATTAAGAATACAGTAGTTATCGCAGTTATTGGAATGCTCTTTATTTCTTGCGAAAAGCATTTAGAGGATTTGTATGATAATCCCAATGCAGTAACTACCATTGATGACTCAGCCTTATTCACTAAGGCGGTCAGAAGTTTGTTTCAAGGAACCACTGATAATGGCTCTTCCCACTTTGCAGGAATGCATGCACATTACTATGTTGCGGGAAGTACGTGGAGAGCTCCGGATCAATATGGTGACGGACACGACGGTGACTATAATAGTATTCTAAATGGAGGATATAGCGGAACCATAAGACATATTGAAGAAGTGTTACAGCTAACCACTACAGAAGGTACACAAAACAATGTACGCAATGCAATGGCCAATGTTATTGCGGTATTAGGATATGCAAAGATAACTGATGCTTTCGGTGATGTCCCCTATACAGAAGGTGGTAAAGGAAAGTCCGAGGATATTTTACAGCCTAAATATGATACGCAAGAAAGTATCTATAAGGATTTGATTTCAAGATTAACTAATAGTATTTCCATTTTGAAGTCAGCAGATCCTGCATTGGGCTATCCAGATTCTGACCCGATCTTTAATAATGATCTGGACAAATGGGTGCGATTTGCAAATAGCGTTAGATTGAGATTAGCAATGCGTTTACGTTTTGCCGATAGTGCATTATCCCAATCTACGGTAACTCAATGTCTTTCCAATCCTTTAATGGAAGGGCCAGAACATGATGCCTTTATGATTGAAACCGAAGGAACTGGTAATGCTTGGTTTACAAGACGAACTGGATTTCCTTCCATAAAAATGTCTACTATGTTGATCGATCAATTGCAAGGTACCGCTGATCCAAGACTATCCGTATTTGTCAGTGAGGATGGGAACGGCCAATATTCAGGTATGGTAAATGGTCTGACCGACGTAGCATTTGGAGGTTCGGATTTTGCGAATAAATCAGATATGGGTCTGGCATTGTCTTCCTCTGATAGTAAACTATATATGATCACTGCTGCCGAAACATGGTTATTAAGAGCCGAAGCAGTTTTGGCGTATGATAATGATCCAGTAGCCGCAAATGCAATGTTTAGAATGGGAATAGAAACCTCGCTTGAACAATGGGAAGTTGACCCTGCTGATATTGCCACATTTTTGGCATCACCTGCGGCTTCTTTAGCAGGTATAAACGACGAAGAGCAAATTGGAACACAAATGTGGTTGGCACTTACTCCAAATTATTTTGAATCCTGGACCCATATTCGACGAACTGGTTATCCTGCGATTCCGGTTAGGACCGCACCAGAATTGCACCAAGGAGTCACTAATGGCATCATGCCATCTAGGTTCTTATATTCTTCTTTTGAATTGGGTTCCAATAGTGCAAATGCCCAAGAGGCCATTTCAAGACAGGGCGCGAATAAAATTGACACGCCAGTTTGGTGGGATAAAAATTAAAAGATCAAATTAAAAATATAGCAAGATGAAATATATAAGAATAATAAGCCTTTTATTGCTCACCATTAGCCTGGTAAATTGTAGTGAAGATGATGATCCACTATTGCCATTGGCAGATTTTCAATTTCTGGTTGATGGTTCTGTAGTTACTTTTAATGGTACGGTTGAGAATACATCTTCGATCACATGGGATTTTGGCGATGGTGCAACTAGTTCTGAAGAAGATCCTGTTTATGCGTTTGCAAGCCCAGGTACTTATAATGTGGTTATGACCGCTAGTGGCGAAAATGGTACGTTCTCCGAATCGAAAGAGGTAACCATCCTTCCCTCATTAGAAATTCTATTAACAGGTGGACCAGCAAAACCTGATGGTAAGACCTGGAGGTTAAAAAGAGCATACACGGCTGGTAAAGAAGGTGCAGGAATTATTGAAAATGACCTAGGCCTCTTAATTGCTTCCTTTGATAATTTGTTGGATGCAGTCGGTTTGGGTGCATCATATGATGATGCCTTTACATTCGTACATGATGGTACTTATAAAGTCGATAATGTTGATGGTCAAAGTCTGATGGGGGTTATTCATGCCAGTGCATTTCATGGCGCCAATATTACTGCCCTTTCCGCAGATCTCAATAATGTACCGCTGGCACATGCGATATATGATCCAGTAACGAATGCAACTTGGGAGGTGAGTGAAGAAGATTTTACCGTCGATACACTTTATCCTGGTGTAGGCCCTGTAAATGTGCAATTCACTGGAAAACAACGCCTTATTCTAGGGGAATATCTTGGTTTTAAGGAAACCACTAATATTGTGATTCTGAAGGAGTTGACTGAAACAACAATGAACGTTGCTTTGGGGATCCATACAGAACAGGCCTTTTTTGATACCCCAACATTATTCTTTCATTTGACTTTAGAGTCATTGTAGTAGTAAAAAAAATAGTTTTTTAGTTGTTTGTTTTAATACTTTATGTATTGAAAAATAGATTGTTGAAGATATCCCCAAATGTTTAAGTTTGGGGATACTCTTATGACAAAACTAAATTAGATCAGTCATAACCTATGGATATTTTACAAAATCAACGCCGTTTTTTTGCCACCCAGCAAACAAAAGATGTATCATTTAGAAAAAAAGCCTTAAAGCGTCTACAGAAGGAAATTATAGTCAAGGAAGATGCAATTTGTGATGCAATTTATGCTGATTTTAAAAAACCCAAGTTTGAGACACTAGCGACTGAAACTCAATTTGTGCTCGCTGAGTTAAAACTAGTTCTTAAAAATATCAGTGTTTGGGCACGCCCACAAAAAAAGTCCGCCACATTAATGAACTGGCCTTCATCCGACTGGATCTATAATGAGCCATATGGGACCGTTTTAATCATTGCGCCGTGGAATTATCCTTTTCAGTTGGCCCTAGCCCCATTGATAGGCGCCATAGCAGCTGGGAATACTGTTGTTGTAAAACCCTCAGAGGCAACCCCTAATACATCCAAAATAATTTCCGAAATTATAAGTGTGGTTTTCACTGAAGAACATGCGACGGTTGTTGAAGGTGGTGTCGAGGTCTCACAAAATCTTTTGGCACAAAAATGGGATTATATCTTTTTTACGGGTAGCACCCGTGTTGGCCAGATTGTTTATGAAAGCGCTGCAAAACATTTGACCCCAGTTACTTTGGAACTTGGAGGTAAAAACCCTTGTATTGTAGATGAAACTGCATCGGTTTCATTGGCTGCAAAGCGCATTGTATGGGGCAAATTCATAAATGCAGGACAAACATGCATCGCCTCTGATTACATACTTGTTCATAAAAGCATAAAAGAAAAGTTGATTCATGCCTTAAAGCATAACATAACAAAATCCTATGGTGAAAATATTGAATCATCGCCCGATTTTTCCCGTACAGTGAATCAAAAACATTATAACAGTTTGAAGGCTATGCTTGAAGGGCAAGAAATCATTTTTGGTGGAAATACGAATGATGATGACAACTATGTATCTCCTACTCTGGTCAACGAACCGAAATTGGATAGTAAGCTAATGCAAGGGGAAATATTTGGTCCTATTCTACCAATCATTGGGTACGAAACCGAAGATGATATTCATAAACATATTATGAACTACGGAAAACCCTTGGCCACCTATGTTTTTTCCAACAATAAAAAATTCCAGAAAAGAATCATCAACAATTACAGTTTTGGAGGTGGTGCCATTAACGACACTGTAATTCAGATTACCAATAAAAAGCTTCCTTTTGGCGGGGTTGGTGCCAGCGGCATCGGGGCCTATCATGGGAAAACATCTTTTGATGTTTTTTCGCATCAGAAAGCCATAATAAAAAAGTCGAATTGGATGGATGCCCCATTGCGTTACCCTCCGTATAATTTGCCAATGAAGTTGGTTAAGAAGGTAAAACACCTATTTTAGCCAAATGGAAAAAACCGTTACCGAAGCAATTCAATACAGAAGATCAGTACGCGTTTATAAAGATGATGTCGCATTGGACGATGAAAAGATTCGTCAGTGTGTGTTAAATGCCTCTCTTGCTCCTAACAGCAGCAATTTACAGTTATGGGAATTTTACCATATTACCAACGATGTGAAACTTGTAGAACTATCTAAAGCTTGTTTTGACCAGCCAGCTTCGAAAACTGCCAAGCAATTGGTGGTGGTGGTAACAAGAAAAGATCTCTGGAAGAAACGGGCGAAGGCCAATTTGGATTTTATACAGGATAGTTTTGCCAACAAAACATTAGACCAATATACCCAACGGGATAAGTTTGCACTCAACTACTATAAGAAGTTGATTCCTACACTATACACCGACTTTTTGGGACTATTCGGTGGCATAAAATATTGCTTCTTTCAAATTGTTGGTTTGTTTAGACCTATCTATCGACAAGTCCGTAATTCCGATATGCGAATTGTAGCCCATAAAAGTGCGGCGTTGGCGGCTCAAAATTTCATGATAAGTATGGCGGCAATAGGTTATGATACTTGCCCTATGGAGGGCAGTGACACCCTTAGGATCAAAAAAGTCTTAGGACTACCACGAGGAGCAGAAATAAATATGGTCATAGCCTGTGGTGTTCGCGATGAACAAGGTATTTATGGACCAAGGTTTAGAGTTCCTTTTGAAGAGGTCTACAGGAAAGTTTAAATCAATTTAAAGGTAACCTTATCCCCAAATTTCTTCTGGGCTAGAATAGAAATGGCCTTATCCGATAACTGGAGAATTCTTGGATACCCCCCAGTTGTTTGACCGTCTTTCATTAGAACAATCAATGTGCCAGAAGGGGTTATTTGTACAGTTCCTGGCAAGGTTGCAGAAGTTATCATTGATGTTTTATAACCTTTGATCTTTTCTTCAAACTGATACCCCATTCTATTATATTCTTTTGCAACAGAAAACTCCTTAAAGAAGATATCTTCCAAATGATCATTATCCAATAGTCCGTATTCTGGCCCCTTGGAAACTTCAAGTCCAGTTTCCCCTAATTGCGGATCTATCTTAAGCTCTGATATTTTGGGATCAAACGAACTTACTTCCAAATACTCCAATTCATCCCCATCCTTTAAACTCCCCGAGGTAGTAATGGGAAAGTATTGGGATTGACTTCCCAAGATGTTATCGGATTTAAATCCATCCTTTAGGGCCAAATAACCCCTAAATCCTTCGGTTAACCTGCCGTAAGAAAGAATGTCCCCAGCACTGACTTTATATACTCTGTAATTGTATATGGGTTGATTGTTTAGCGTTGCGGACATCTCGGCTCCACCCAGAACAATAAAAGTATCCTGCTCAAATTGAAGTGTAGGGCCTGTCATTGTGATTTCCAGTACAGATGCATCGTCTTCATTTTCCAAGAGTCTATTTGCCTTGCGTACCGTACTTACATCCATAACCCCAGAAACTGGCACCCCCTTATCGCGATACCCGAAACGCCCCTCATCTTGGAGCGTAGTGTAAAAACCGGATTTTAACACTTTAAGCATCCAATTTTATTTTTTCAAATTGATAAATTCCAACTTCACCCTCAATCTTATGTAATTTGTATTCTGCCCTTGAGATTGAATAGAATTGTATTTTATCTCCGACATTCACGAGACAAGGCTCATCTCTTTTGGCATCAAAAATTGGTACAGAACAATTACCAATAATATTCCAGCCTCCCGGAGATTCTTGCGGGTAAATGCCTGTCTGTTTACCAGCTAGACCTACTGCACCCTTAGCTACCTTTGGCCTTGGTTCAGCCCTCCTGGAGGCCTCCAAAGATTCTGGCAAGCCTCCCAAATACATAAACCCAGGCAAAAATCCTATTCCGAAAACAGTATAAATATGGGATGTATGCAATTCAATGATTTTCTCAACGGATACTGCTAATTCTTTTGCTACTTTTTCCAAGTCAATTGCAAAATCCAAATCATAACAAACTGGAAGTTTCCATAAATATTTATCCTTTTGGTGAGCCCCCTCCCTTTTTGAATACCAGATTGCCAATTGCTTTATAAATGGTTCGAAATTGATTCTTCTCTTTCTTTGGATCAGTGTTAGGGAATTATAAGCCGAAACAAGTTCCCATTCGTTGGAATCGAGACATTCCATCTTTAGATGTGAACTGAATTGAAGTATATCCAATAAGATGTCCTCATCTACTTTATTGGGCCATTCCACTAAAATAGCATGTTCGCCAAAAGGTCGTATGGAGATGGGATAATTCGTCATTTTTGAATATAGATCCGTTTTTTGGGCAATTCTTGGGAAAGGTACATTAATATTTGCAATGCATTGGGTGTATCACCATGCAAGCAATACGTTTGAGCTTCTATAGGTGATTCTTTGCCATTGATTGTAACCACCTTATTTCTATACACCATATTTACCAAATGATCCAAGACCAACTGCGGTTCATTTAATACGGCATTGGGCAACTTCCGAGATACCAAACTCAAATCCTCATTATAGCTTCTATCAGCAAAAGCTTCGAACTTAACTTTAAAACCCTGTTTTATCGCTTTTTGGGCAATCACGGAACTAGGAGGGCAATAAAGAATAATGGTCTCTCTATACGAAGCGATGGCTTTTAAGAATATTTCAGCCAATGCTTCATTCTTTGCCAAATCATTGTACAAAGCACCATGCGGTTTAATGTGGTGCAGCGAAACCTGTTCATTGGCAATAATGTTTTCCAATCTATGTATTTGAGTCTCTATACTACTCACCAGATCATCTGATTCAATATCCATAGAAGCTCTGCCAAAATTTTCCTTATCTGGATACGAAGGATGTGCGCCAATATGCACCTTGAATTGTTTGGCCAATTTCGCAACTTGGGTCATGGACTCCTCATCTCCTGCATGTCCACCACAGGCAATATTGCAAGAAGAAATTAAGGGCAGCAATTCCGTTTCATTGCCAACCCCCTCACCTACATCACAATTTATATCAATATAAATACCTTCCATTTAAAAAAGACCTAAAACCTTAAAAATGCTTTTCGCTCCGAGTACCACCGCTAACACAATAATCACAAGTCCTAAAATATTTTGCATTTTAGTGTTTCTATATTTGCCCATTATCGAAGACTTGTTGACAATCCATAAAAGAAAGATAGCAATTACAGGAAGCAGTATTCCATTGGCTACTTGGGCAAATTTTATAATTTCAATAGGATTAATACCGAAGGAAAGAAAAAATATTCCCAATCCCAAGATAAGCATCCAAACAATCCTAAATTTATATTCTTTCATCCCGGCATTCCATCCAAAACAACTATTGGCCACATAAGCCGCCGCCAAAGGTGCGGTTATCGCAGAAGTAACTCCAGCAGCAAAAAGTCCAATGCCCATAAAGTATTTGGCAGTATCGCCATATAATGGTTCCAATCCCTTTGCAAGGTCCATAACATTGGTTACTTCCTTTCCAGGAATCGCAGCGGCGGCGATTACAATAGCCATTGAAACCATTCCGCCCAGCGCAATTGAAATTATTGTGTCCTTTCTTGCAGTTTGAAGATCCTGTTTATTCTTCCATTTCTCTTTTACCAATGATGCGTGGAGAAATAAGTTATAGGGTACAACCGTAGTGCCTACCAAAGCTATGATCATTAATATACTTCCCTTAGGAACCGTTGGGACGAACATGCCTTTCAGAATTTCCAAAATATTGGGTTTAGTAATTACAGCGGTCAAAATGAAAGAAAGGCTCATAACCAAGACTAATGTCACAAATACTTTTTCCAATGTTTTATAATTTCCAAAGAATAGAAGAATAAATGCCAGACCTCCAATAACCAAAGGATAATAACTGGAATATTCAGTACCAAAGAGCGCATCCATTCCCAAGGTAGCACCACCGATATTACCTGCTTCGTATGCAGCATTCCCTATAACTATAGCAGCCAGGACAATACCAATTAAGATAATTCGAATCCAAGGTGTTTTCAATTCATTTTTAATAGCATCTGCCAAACCATTTTGGGTGATTACACCTAATCTAGCAGACATTTCCTGCAATACTATTGTGGCAATAATCGATAATAGCATTGCCCATAATAAGGCATACCCATAGCCAACTCCGGCCAAGGTACAAGCAGTAACAGTGCCAGGGCCAATAAACGCAGCAGCTACCAGTACTCCCGGTCCAATTTTTTTAAACATATTATTCGGTTTGACTTAATGCATACAAGGCAAAGGTTCCAAGCCAATGTGTACCTTCATAGTTGCCATCAACAATACTTGGTAGGGAATAGCTTATGTGTTCGTTTGCAATTTGTTTTAAATGGGAGTATTCGGGTAATGACTCAGCAATACCATACAGACACCAGGCACGACTGAAGTTAAGTCCATCAATATGTACCAATTTGCCATCGGTCCTATCAGATACTTTTCCGGTCTGCAGAGCGAACGATGGTTCAGTCAATTGTGGTAGGAATTCGCCAAACCAAGATCCAAATTCGTCAGGCGATAAAACCTTTCGAATTAAATTGGCTTCTTCAAGACAAGGGGATAAGAAATCAAATCCGCTGGGCTCCCAATTAAGTGGACAACCCTTGTCATTCAAATAAAAGCGGTCAACACTACCCACTATGACCTCTTGCAAGTCTGTATGTTTCATAGTGCTGGCGTAATCCCAAGCCAATGACATCCCAAAAGCTGTATTACTGTGTTCTCCCACCCTAATAGGATAATTTAATTTAGGAAGAAAGTCAATATAACCTTGAATTACAATTTCAACCAATGGTTGCAGATTTGTACTAAGTTCTTTGGCCAAGGGATCGTCCCAAGTATTAAGTTCTTCTGCCAGTTTTAATAACCAGGCCCAACCATAAGTGCGTTCATAGGTCTTATTTCCTTTCATACTAAAATAAGCCACTTCAGTAGTGATGTTCTCCTTGGATATATTCTCACTTAGCTTTTTACGAATTAAAACAGCTTCATCCAAATTGGGAAATCGCTTTAGTAAAGCAACCAAGGACCAGTGCCCGTGAACTGAAGAGTGCCAATCAAAACAACCAAAAAATGCTGGGTGCAATGCCTTTGGGTTTTGAATATGGGTCGAATCATTCAAAGTTTGTCCCAGTTTATTGGGATATTCAACCTGCATACAGCCAAAAGGCAAACTTGCCAATCTGTTGGCTTCAGCAATATTCAATTCGGGTAAGGTAATCTCATTTCTCTCGGGAATTTGCGTTTGAGGTTCACTCTTACAACCATTTTGAAGCAAAATACAAACAAGCCCTATTAGGAATGCATACTTGTTACATCTCATATTCTTCATTTAATTAATACAGGAACTAAAGTTAAAAATAATAGGGTAATCAAATAGGAATAATCCTATCTAAAAGAAGCATAATTAGAATTTCGTTTTTCACCACAGTTTTAACATTTTTTGATGCAGTTCATCTAAAAATTTGCAGTTCGTCTAAAAGTGGGGTGTCATACATCGATGTTATATAATAATAAAAAAAGTATAGGGTTATAATAGTCCCAAATCAAAATCAAAACCTATTACATGACATGTTTAGAATGTAACAAAACTCTCGATTATCTAAGACACAAAAATTCAATGGACCTGTTAGGTGTTGAACTATGTGAACAACACCAGACCCGAATGGTGAAGCTGATCAGGACGAATGAAACACCAGTTGAAGCAGTACAATTGTATTACGGATTAAAAGAAGCGGGTGTAAAAGGAATGCTGGAATGGTGGGATGGAAAGAAATCTGTTGATATCGCCATCTCGCGAGTTAAACTGAATATTGAGATTGATGCAGAATATCATATGCTTACCCATGAACAGGCAATCAATGATTTAGAGAGGACAATGCATTCGTTTAAGAATGGATTTACCACCATTCGCATACCCCATGTATTGATCAAAAATTATTTAAAGGAGACAGTAAACAATATTCTGGGAATAATGGAAGGATTAAAAGCCAATATTAAGGTGATTTAAACGTTAAAGCACTTTAAACGAGTAATAAACATTATGCTATGAGCACTTATAAAAAGATCTTGACAATGCCATTAAGGCTTGCAATAGTCGTTTTATTAATTGGCATGCTGATGAAAGTCCTGGAGTGGCCAATGGCCACACAGATAATGTTCGTATCATTTGCCGTTATTGGTTTGCTCTATGTTTTTCGTTTTTTCAAGAAAACATCGAGACATTTTGTTGACTATGTAAAAATGGTACTTGTCTTTTTCTGGACAACCAATGGAATTTTCAGAATCATGGATTTTCCTTATACTATATTATTCCAGGTAATCATCGCAATATCTTTCGTTTTATGGTTTATTCTGGAAGGAACTGCCTACTTTCTTGACGAAGACCGAAGAGCAAGAAATAGTACAAAGCAATTAATTTGGAATTTTGCCATGGTTGCTGGTACTTTAGCCATTATAGTAGGTAGTATACTAAAGATATTGAATTGGGAATTTGGGTTGCCCCTACTCATTTGCGGAATTGTAATTCTAGCAGCTTATATATTAAAAGACGTCTTCGTCGCAGATAAAATCGCTAATGAAGATCGAAATAATGAGGAATTTCAATTGTAATTTGCTTTTTTAGCATCTCTCTATCATCGGTTTTCGTACCTTATTTCTCTAAGAAGAAGATATGAGAAATATAGATAGAAGAAAATGGTTGAAAACTGTTGGACTTACTGGCAGTTTTGCCCTACTAGGAGGGTTTGAAGCTCTTTCATACCCATTGCCCCAGAATCCAATTATAAATGACTCATTGGCTAGGCTCAATGCCAATGAAAATCCGTACGGACCATCAAAACGGGTTAGGGAAGTGATATCCAAAAATTTTGATTTAGGATGTCGTTATCCTTTCAGAACATTATCATCCCTCACTGTAAAGATTGCTGAAAAAGAAGGAGTTTCTAAGGACCATGTTGTAATTACAGGCGGTTCTACCGAAGGATTAAAAGCTGCTGGTTTAACTTTCGGCGGTTTTGGAGACGGCGAAATCATCGCTGCAGACCCCACCTTTCAAGCAATGCTCCGTTATGCCGAGACTTTTGGAACAAAGGTTCATAGAGTGCCCGTTAATTCTAAAAAGGAGCATGATTTAGATGCCATGGCCGGTAAAGTTAACAACAAGACCAAATTGATATTTATTTGCAATCCCAATAACCCAACAGGAACGATATTGGATAAAAATAAATTGATGGATTTTTGTAAAACACATGATACTAATGCAGTGATATTCAGTGATGAGGCATACTACGACTTTATTACTGAACCTAGCTATCCCTCGATGGTCGAACTGGTCAAAGAGGGACGTAATATTATCGTTTCCAAGACTTTCTCAAAGATATACGGATTGGCAGGTATGCGGGTAGGTTATCTTATAGCTAGGCCAGATATTGCCACCAAGCTTAAGGCCAGTGTAATGGCCAATACCAATACTTTGGCTATAGAAGCTGCAAAAGAAGCTTTAGAGGATGATGAATTCTATAAATTCGGGATATTGAATAATATAGAAGCTAAAAAACTTATATATAGTACTTTAGATGATCTTGAGCTTGAATATATTAAATCACATACGAATTTTATTTTCTTTAAAACAGGCAGGCCAATAAACAAGATGATAAGTGCAATGCTACATGAAAATGTTTTAATTGGCAGACCCTTCCCACCTTTTAATAATTGGGCCCGAATAAGTACAGGAAAGATGTCTGATGTTGAACGATTTAGTAGTGCACTAATGAAAATAATGAGCTAAACGGAATAGTTTTTTATCGATAAACTGTTGTATTTAAAGGTTTTACAGGTTTTATAAAATTTACTTTGATAGATAAAATGTGCATTTAAACTGATTTAAATCCCTACATCGATTATTCCAACCTCTTCTCGATGAGTAAATATTTAATGTAAGCATAAGACTGTTATTTATATATAAAACCCAGTCTTATGAATAAGAAATCTACTTTATCATACATCTTGTATGTTTTTTGTGCTTTTTGCTTTATGTGGGCATTGTATGTATTACTGTTCACAAAGTAAACATTCAGAACATAACAACCCAACTATCATCCTGCCTCATTAAATATCCGGTAAATCGAGATTACATAAAGCTACAATCTGTCAATTTCTGGAGAATTTTGGAGCAGGTATGAATCTCAAATTGAAAAGTCATTTGCAGTCCAGGTTTCTACTGGTTTCACTTACAGCAATAATCCATTTTCTTCACTATTACAATTATCGTACTATTGTTCACCAATCACCTCAGCAATAAGAACGAATATAAAGGTACAGATTGAATGCTTTGAAATACCATCTGTCTCATTCTTGATCTTTAAGATATCTTGACACCAATCGAGATGGAATTACTGATGTTTTGAAGCCATTGGAGAATTTCTTTTAGATGTTGAAGTAGATTGTATTTCGTATTAAAAGATGGTCAAGCAATTTAACTCTTTTACAGCCCAATTTACCAGTAATATGCTGAAGTCATTCTTGATGATAACACATGACACCGACTAATTTGGTATATTGTACTATAACCAGTACTACAATAGAGCCTTTCATTAATGTAACAACCAAATTATGAGTCACCTGAAAAGAAGAACTTTTATGAAGAATGTGGTCACAGCAGGAGTTGGAGCCACAGTTTTACCTATTAATTCATTAACCGCAAGTGATGAGCAAGAGAAGCAGGTATTTGAATGGCCAAAACCTTCAGCAGCTGCAAAAAAAGTTATCGTTGGGGGAGCGGGAATCGGTGGCCTGTGCTGCGCATATGAACTTATGAAAAAGGGACATGAGGTAGTTGTACTTGAAGCTTCTGGAAGGCATGGAGGGCATGTGTATACTACAAGAGATGAATTATCTGATGGCCTATATGGGGATTTTGGTCAGGAGCATATTGTAAAACCTGGGTATGAAAGATATTGGGAATACCTTGCGGAATTCAATATTACAGCGCTACCCTACCCTCGGAGAAAAAATTTAAAACGAAATATCAATGGGAAGTTCTATACAGAACAAATGCTCAATGACCCTGCGGTATTGAAAACTTTTGGATTTAATAAAAGAGAAATAGAATATCTTTCCTCGAATCCATGGGCTGATTTAAAGTCGCTTTATACCAAGCCATACTTAGATGCTTTCAAAGATGAATATCAACCTTTTTCTGTAGGATATGACGCATTGGATAAAGTTCCAATGTCAGATATTTATAAGAAAGAAGGTGCTTCCTCTGCCGCCCTGAATTTTTTAGGGGGAAATAACTCCTCCGCGCTTTATGAGTTGTGGTATGCCTCAATCCTGAAAATGCGAGGAGTGGCTACTTACCCTACAGAAGTTTTTCGGTTAAAAGGTGGCAACCAAATGTTACCGAATGCCTTTGCTAAAAGATTGGGTTCAAAAGTTTGGTTGAACTGCCCCATTACTTCAATTGCCAATGGGGACACAGGGGTAAAAGTTACCTATAAACAGCAAAAAGAAATGAAGGAAATTCAGGGTGATTATTTTGTGAATTGCATTCCATTGCCTACCCTAAAAAATATTCCTATACAGCCTGCATTGTCTGAGAAAAAGCAATATATCAATGAAAATATCACCTATGATTCTTACCAGCGATTTGTATTTCAAGCGAGCTCGAAATTTTGGGAAAATGACGGTTTCAAGGACATTAACATGGGTTTGGGCCATCCAGACCTCTGGGATGTTTGGCAATCAGCAGAAGAAGTAGATACCCATAGAGTTATTGTACTCGGGACAGGACCTGGAGGTGTTTCACCAAAAAGGGCATTGGCTGCTTTTCGTGAGGCCTATCCAGGTAAAGGAGATTCCATTGAACTGGCCGTTGGTCGGGACTGGACGAAACAAAAATATTCGTCAAATTGTGAACGAACTGCCTTTCCTATTGGGGAACTTCATAAGTTTTGGCCCCATATAATAGAACCTGAAGGACGCATACATTTTGCAGGTGCTTATGCGGATAATCTTAATTGGGGTACTGAAGCAGCTACTAGATCCGCTAATCGAGTTGCAGAGACCATAGATAGGCTTTAATCCTCTACTGATGCGACAAAATATATTCCTTGGTTGTATAGGTTTGGCCTGTTTTTATTTTCTCTTGGGTTTTACAGCAAATCTTCAAGAAAATAGGCCTCCCAAGATTAAGATAATTGCACCTATTGATAATAGTTCATTCCGATGGAATTCCATAATACCTTATACCATCCATGTTTCTGATTATGAGGACGGAAATTCCGATTATGATGAAATTTATCCCAACGAAGTTATACTAATAGTGGAATATTTGAAGGATTCTCCCAATCTAAAAACATATTTGTCCAACGAATCCAAAAATGATAATAGTCCATTGGTCCAGATGGGCAAATCAACATGTTTCAGTTGCCATAAAGCTAAAGGCAAATTAATCGGCCCATCTTTCGAACTAATTGCCAACAAATATCAGAAAAACGCAAAGTCCATCGAATCCCTGACCAACAAAATAATGACTGGGAGCTCAGCCACTTGGGGAGATGAGGAAATGCCACCACATCCTGATTTGGACAAAAAACAGGTTGAAAAAATGGTTAATTGGATTCTAGATAACAATACTAATCCTTATAAAAATTATTTAACTGGAATTGAGGGCGCATTAAGGACCAAGGAAAAGCCCGAATCAAACTACGAAAAAGGGGTTCTTGTTTTGACTGCCAGCTATACAGATCATGGTGTAAACGATAATATGCATACCCCAAAACAAGTCCAAAAGACAATTGTATTAACAAGCTACTGATTTTGTGAATTACATTTCTTTAATTGATTTAATTCTTTCCTAAAATTCACTTATAACTATTTATCGAAAAAATACAGATTAGCATATTTGATTTTTTAATTGATATATTTAAAAATAAAACCAGAAGTAGGCAATACTTAATAATCCATGAAAAACAACATTGGCATCTTTGTCGTATTACTTGTTTGTACGCTCTTCATAAACTGCTATCGGGATAAACCCCCTACAAAACAAGTCGCGATTAAACAATTTACGAGGGATCTTAAAGAAATAAAAAAAGATGGTAAGCTAAAGGTGTTGCTAGCCTACAGTGGTACCAGCTATTTTTTATATAGAGGTAAACCCATGGGTTATGAATATGAATTGCTGCAACGCCTAGCGGATCATTTACAACTGGAATTGGAAATCAAGATTTCCAGCAACTTGGATATGTTGCTTAACAACTTGATCAGGGGACAAGCCGATATTGTGGCATATGGCCTGGCGATTACCGATGATAGGAAAAAAGTAGCTGCGTTTACAGACTATTTATATTTGACCAAACAGGTATTGGTTCAAAAAAAACCTGCTAACTGGCGGAAAATGACCCTGGATAATATAAAAAAAAGTATCGTTCAGGATCCTTTAGAACTTATTGGAGACACGGTTTCTGTTCGAGAAAACTCCTCCTACTTTAAAAGACTTGAAAACCTGTCCAAAGAAATGGGCGGGAGAATCATTATTGACACATTAGAAGGCAACCTATCCACAGCAGAAATAATCCAAATGGTAGCGGATGATAAGATCAAATATACCATTGCTGATAAAAACTTGGCCAACATAAATTCTTCTTATTCCCCAATCTTGGATACCAATGTACCGGTAAGTTTTTCACAAAGAATAGCTTGGGCAATACGGCCTAACTCCCCGCAGTTATTGGAAGCTACCAATAAATGGATAAAGCAATACAGAAAACAACCCGAATATAATGTGATATACAACAAGTACTTTAAAAATAAGAGAGGTTTTAAAAATCGAATGAAAAGTGAATTTTATAGTGTAAATACGAATGAAATTAGCCAATTCGACGAGATAATAAAAACCAATGCCAAAAGAATGAATTGGGACTGGCGGCTTTTGGCTGCACTCATTTATCAGGAATCCAATTTTAAAAATGAAGCCAGTGCATGGTCCGGAGCAGTGGGATTGATGCAAATGATGCCTGGCACAGCTAAGGACATGGGAATAAAAAACAGATTGGATCCCAAAGACAATATTCGTGGTGGCACTAAATATTTAAAAACAATACATGATGCATTTTATGATATTACAGATAGTGTACAGCGCGTTAAATTTACGTTGGCAGCATATAATTGTGGGTATTTCCATGTAAAGGACGCACAAAAACTGGCAGCCTTAAATCAATTAGACCCCAATGTTTGGGATGGGCAGGTAGACCAGATGATTCTGGCGCTTACTTATCCTCAAAACTATAACAAGGAAGAAATAAAATATGGGTATGTGCGTGGTCAGGAACCTTTTAATTATGTTGTCGATATATTTAAACGCTATGACCACTATATTCGATTCATAGATGAATAAGGATTGGATTTTATGTCGTCTTAACCATATATTCTTGATCTGACCATCAGAATTGAATGACTTCAGTAAAGCAATCTAAAATGTTCTTCTTTTTTCTTTCATTGGTTCATGGTACTACATTATTTTAAGGATAATTCAGTACCTTGTTAAGGTACTACCAGTCCTAATAGTATGCTTAATTTCTTCAGTATAATCAACAATTAAAGAAATATCCGTTTAGACATGAAACTAGATTTACCATTTGTACGTGCACAATTTCCTGCATTTTCAGAACCTACACTGGAAGGGTTTGCATTTTTCGAGAATGCAGGAGGGTCTTATCCTTGTGTGCAATTCATTGAAAAATTGACATCTTTTTATATGAAAAACAAGGTGCAACCCTATTATCCTTATCCTGCTTCTACCAAGGCTGGAGAAATGATGGATACTTCATATAGGAGAATGGCCGAATACCTGAATGTGGATGAATCAGAAATCCATTTTGGCCCTTCTACGACCCAAAACGTTTATGTCTTGGCACATGCTATGCGCCCTATGTGGGAGGTGGGAGACGAAATCATAGTGTCCTGTCAAGATCATGAAGCCAATGCTGGTGCATGGAGGAGGTTGTCAAAATCGGGTATTAAAGTGATAGAGTGGCATGTAGATTCAGAGTCAGGATTGTTAGCTATAGAAACTTTAGAGAAACTTTTCACTAACCGCACAAGGATGGTTGCTTTTCCGCATTGCTCAAATGTAATTGGTCATATAAATCCTGTTAATGAAATTAGCCAAATAGCACATAAATATGGGGCGCTTTCAGTGGTAGACGGTGTTGGTTATGCACCTCATGGTTTTCCGGACATAAAATCCCTGGGAGCAGATATCTATCTTTTTTCCTTATATAAAACATTTGGTCCTCATTTAGGTTTGATGTATGTTGATAATGAATTGATATTGCAAATGGAAAATCAATCTCATTTCTTCAAGGAAGGTATTTCGGGAAGTATGTTAACTCCTGCAGGACCCGATCATGCACAAATTGGCTCGGCCCATGGAATACTGGATTATTTCGATACGGTTTATGAGCACCATTTTGATAAGGAAGCAGATCCCACTCAAAGAAACAAGGCTTTGAATAAACTCTTTAAGGAACATGAGAATGCCTTGCTTGAGCATTTGCTTGCTTTTTTAAGATCCCGTTCTGATTTACGGATTGTGGGACCTGATACTACCAAGAACAGGTTGCCTATTGTTTCTATTATTCCACGCGATAAAACCATAGCAGAAGTGTATGCCAAATTAACCGAAAACAAATTAATGTTGGGTACAGGTGATTTTTACGCCGTAAGGCCTTTGATGGATATGGGTATTCCCCTAGAACCCGGGGTTTTAAGAATGTCTTTTGTGCATTACACGAGTAAGGAGGAAATTGACCAGTTGATAGCGGGTTTGCAGAAGGCCCTTTAATTTGGATGTTATCAATTAGGAACCTTACGAAAAAGGCTGTAAAGGTAGACTAATGGAAAAATAAAAAATTAATTGAAAAATTCAATGAAATAATATCGAAAGGCCAACAACTTAAGGATTTACTGTATTTTGATTTTGAACGAACGTATCATTGCTCTGGTAGAATTATATGAAATTTAAACGTATCATATGGGAACTCAAAAGGCGGAACGTGCCAAAGGCCGCCCTTGCATATTTGATAGTAGCCTGGATGATTGTACAGGTTTCCTCTATAATCCTGCCTACTTTTGATGCCCCCTCCTACGTAATGCGATTAATTGTAATTTGCCTCCTTATAGGATTTCCTATTTGGGTAGTGTTTTCATGGATTTATGATATTTCATCAAAAGGCATTTATAAAACAAAGATAGGAACAGACACAATACCTTCTGAAGCTGATACTGAAATTGGGCAGCGACTCAATAAAATTATTATTGTATCGCTCATCATAGTTGTGATTCTATTATTGTATAATCAATTTAGCAATCAATCCTTGATCCCATCCGAAAATTCCCTGGTTTATAATGAATTAGATGGAACTGTTGCCGTATTGCCATTTATTAATAATAAGCCCAATCCTGAAACTGATTATTTTGGATTTGCAATTGCCAATCAGATAATCGGTGATCTCAATTATTTACAAAACATAATTGTAAGACCTGCAAGTACAATTCGTAAATATGACAAGAAAGAAATAGACCTCACCAAGATCAAGGAAGAGCTGAATGCAGAATATGTATTGATTGGCAACTACCTAAGTGAGGATAATCGCATTAGGCTTAATGTAGAGTTAATAGAACTCGAAGCACAGTCCATGTTGTGGAGAAGTGATGATATTGAAGTATCTTTTAGCAATACATTTGCATTACAGGATATTGTTGCCAAAAAAGTGATAAATGGCTTAAATATCAAATTTTCAGAAAAAGAACTGGACTGGATATCAAAGGATATCCCTAAAAGTCCACTTTCTTATGAGTTTTATTTAAGGAGTTCTTCTTACCCCCTAAATTCCGAAGGCGACCAGTTGGCCATTGAAATGCTTAAAAAGTCAATTGATATTGATAGTACCTATGCTCCAGCTTATGCAGACTTGGGTTTTAGGAAACAACGCCTTGCACAGTTTGAAATGCTGGATAGGGAAACCTTCATTGCGACAGAAGAATACTATTTAAAAGCACTGGAATTAAATCCTGAACTGTTAAGTGCCTTAGGATATTTGGCAGTTCTTTATATAGAAACAGCTAAAACAGAGGATGCCCTTGAGATTCTTAGAAGAATGATAGCTATTAATCCAAATAACGCATCCGCGCGATTTTCACTTGGATATTGGTATCGATATATTGGCATGATCAATGAATCGATCAGTGAGATGGAAATGGCCGTTAAAATTGATCCAAAAAACTCTAATTATGCCAGAATAGGTGTTTCCTATTTAAGTGCATATGAATTTGAAAAAGCGTTAAACGCTTTTAAATTGGGTGAAAATTCCTCGTATTTCTTAGTATGGCAGGGTATCACCCTGTACCGCATGGGGAAATTTGATGAAGCACTGCACTATTTTGATCAAGTCACTGAGAAGCAAATTGAACCCTATATCTACGAATCCGGTATTGCGTTTAAATCTGCTATTTTGGGTGATAATGAAGAAGGCTTGAGGGCTGTCCAAGATTTAGTGGAGACAAATTCAGCTGATTCTGAGGGCTGGTTTTACTGGTCTACCATGTTTATGGCCTTAGGAGATACAGAGAGTGCTTTACTGTGCCTTAATGAAGCTGTAGATCGGGGATATTACAATTATCCGCTAATTATTTCCGACCCTTCTTTAGAGCCAATTAGGGATAATCCGGAATATGAAAGGATAATTAACATTGCAAGAGACAAGCATCTGTATTTCAAGGAAAAGTTTTTTGATTGAAACCGTTAAGAAGGCCCAATGACAAGTAGTTTACAATCCTATAAATAAAAACCACTTCGGTAATGGAATTAGAGGTAAAGTGAATGCTTTTTTTTAGTTTTTACAGAGAAAAGACATACTAGATATTTCAGTACCTTGTACAGGAAGGATTAACCGATGCTTAAGACGAGCGGATTATTAAAAACGATTGTTGCATTTGGTCTTTAACAAATTTATATCATATGAAAATTAAAAGGATTGTTTTGGTTTGTCTTGTAATAGTGCTGTATGGCTGTAAGGCTCTAAAAAATGCTAACAAAGAGGCCAATATAGCTAAGAATGTTATCCTTCTAATCAGCGATGGAACTGGATTGTCACAGGTTTCTTCCGCTTTCTACTTCAAAGAGTCTTCACCTAACTATTCTCGATTTAAGAATATAGGTCTAATAAATACTTCGTCCTCCAGAGAGGATGTCACTGATTCAGCCGCTGGAGCTACAGCGTTCGCCTGTGGTGTTAAAACCTACAATGGCGCAATTGGAGTTGCAGATGATTCGACCGAGGTAAGGAATTTAGTAGAGATAAGCTCAATGAAAAAAATTAATACGGGAATGATTGCCACTTCTTCTATCACCCATGCCACACCAGCAAGTTTCTATGCACATACCCCTAACAGAGGTTCAGCGGAGATAATTGCCTCGCACTTGGCACAATCCGAAGTAGATTTTTTCGCTGGTGGAGGACTGCAGTTTTTTAACAACCGAAAAGATGGGCGGAATTTGTTGCATGAATTAACCGAAAATCAATTCAAAATTGATACTACTTCCTTAAATGATTTCTCTACGATCAAGTCGAGTGAAAAGGTGGGGTATTTATTGGCAAAAGATGCTATGCCTACTGTCACCAAGGGAAGAGGGGACTTTCTTTCCAAAGCAACAGAAATAGCCATACAATTTTTAAGCAAAGATAATTCTGGGTTTTTCTTAATGTCTGAAGGTTCTCAAATAGATTGGGGAGGCCATGAGAACAATGCACCGTACCTGGTTTCTGAACTTATTGATTTTGATGACGCGGTGGGCAAGGCATTGGATTATGCCGAAAAAGAAGGTAATACCCTCGTAATCGTCACTTCTGATCATGAAACCGGTGGCTTTACGTTGGCCGCAAAGAAAAAGAAAACTGAAGATGGTGAAGCGTATAGTGATTATAGTGAAATTGGAATGACCTTTTCAACTACTGGCCATTCTGCGACTTTGATCCCGGTTTTTGCCTATGGTCCTGGGTCCGAAGAGTTTGCAGGAGTTTATGAAAATACCAATATTTTTGAAAAAATATTGAAAGTAACAAAATGGGGAAGTTTGGAATAAGTGCCAGAAAAGATGCAGTCAACAAAGTGTACGATTGCCCTTTCTTTTTTCCTCCGCGAACATTGTTAAGAAAATCAACCACTACTTTTTTGTTAATTCGTGATTACCGCCGTCCGGACCAACATTCACGATCCAACCATGGTATTGAATTAATTCATCGTATTTTCTTGAGATGGTAAGGATTGTGATTTGAATAATTTAGGTGTTGATTTGTGTACGGAAAGTATGGTATAATATTGCTATATTTAAGATGCAATATTTGGCACCTTTATCAAGCATATAGTACTATCAATTTCCTTTAACTAGATATTTATGCATAGACGAAAATTCATTAAATCGAATGCTCTTGGAGCAGTAACTTTGGGCGGTTCCTCTTTGTTTCCTGATTTTCTTCAAGGTAGTAACAGAAAGAATGGGGGAAAATCCTATGCGGAATATCTTAGAAATAGTGCTGTGCCGAAAGAGGAACTTGAAATTTTTCTCAATAAGAATTCTTGGGCCCAGTTCGATTCCGAAGTCGGTTATATTTTGGGTAACTACATGCCGCATGATGGGATAGATAAGAGTTTTACTTTGTCTACCGTGATGTATGATGGTAAGAGGACCAATACCGTATATAATGAAAAACCATGCCGAATCAATACTTATGGTGATAGTTTTACGCATTGCCATCAGGTAAGTGATGCTGAAACCTGGCAAGAATATCTTGCAGGTCATTTGGGTGAACCCATTCAAAATTTCGGTATGGGCGGGTTTGGGGTATACCAGGCGTATAGGAGGCTGATGAGAAGGGAAAAAGTTGATAAAGATTCTAAATATGTAATGCTGTATATGTGGGGTGATGATTATGTGAGAAGTGTTTTTAGATGTCGTTATGCAACCTATTATAAACACTGGAACGATTATGGTGGCTATATGTTTCATGGTAATTTTTGGTCTAATATTGAAATGGACCTGGATTCCGGAAAACTGGTTGAAAAGGAAAACAGAATAGCCGTCAAGGAAGATGTGTACAAAATGTCAGATCCAGAATTTATGTATGATAATCTAAAAGATGATCTGATGGTACAGCTTCACTTGCTAAGTGCTGATATGGTAAATTCAGATGTCGATACGAAAGGATTAAAAAAACTGGCCCATATATTGAAACTGCCGGAAATGGATTTTTCCAGCCCTGAAAAAATGATAAAGACAGCTACTGCCTTAAAGAACAAATATGCCTTTGAAGCTACAAAGTACATTTTAAAAAAAACCGATGCATTTTGTAAGGAACATGGAAAAGAACTCCTACTCATTCATTTTGATCCCTCTGGGGTGTTTAAACCAATGGTTAGGGGTGAATCTCGATATGATCAGGAAATTGTCGATTTTATCGAATCCAATGGGTATAGATTTTTTGATATGAACGCAGTACATCTGGAAGACTTTAAAAGTTTCAACCTCACTTTGGAGGAATATATGAAACGATATTTTAATGGTCATTATACCCCTTCAGGAAATCACTTTTTCGCCTATGCCATTAAGGATATTGTAGTCAACTGGTTAAATCCCAAACCTATAACCTATCAACAAGATGATAGCAAATATATTAAGTTTGAAGGCTATTTACCCAAACACTGACTTGTTCTGTATAAACATGTTAAAAC
>JAAETN010000334.1 GCA_024228355.1 Maribacter sp.
AGAGATATTCTAAGAAGTATTCCGGATGTCGAACTCTGTAATACGTGGGGCTACGACAAACATGTCTGTTGTAACATGAATGAGATATATGGCATAGATGATTTATCCAGGTAAAAAAATGACAACAATAAACCCAACACAGGAAATTGAAGTTATTGCTTTCAATATGCGCCAGGAAAAAGAGACGTTTCGCATACGGATCCTTGAGAGTAACCCTGAGCATATGATTGTTAAAAAAGGACCATTCGTTTTGATATATGATAAGAAGTCTGGTTCTTTGAAGCGGAAGTCAACAGGGTTGAAATGCTATACGAATGTAAGATTTTTCGTGCGTAAGTAATTTTTCACTATTGAGGGTAACGGAAGATTTACCCATTACGAATTGATTTTCGGCTTTCAGTACCCGATTTCACCAGAACTTTAGATTTTTCTCAATCACAAAATCCTCAATTTGGCATTGCTAAGCCTCCGGTTTTGTTCAATCAAAAAAATAAAATTCCAGGCAAACTCCCGAGCTGAAATTCCTGAAACCACTTCGTAATGGGTATAATATAAATAAAAGCATAGAAGCCAATAATTGTTTCATATACTAATCTGTCTATCATACGGCTATATTCATACGAACTATCGAATCATCACATCAATCGGACATTAAACCATCATTTGATCTCGTAAAGTATTTGAGTCTTATTCATAGTTAGCTTTTTTATTAATTTCAATAAAAATTTACATTAAATATTTTTTTTGTATAATGGATTTAATGATTGAAATA
>JAAETN010000335.1 GCA_024228355.1 Maribacter sp.
AAAATATTTCATTAGCATACTAATTCTATTGTGCTTCTTTAATGGATGGGCGCAAGATGAACCAATTGATCTTCAACCTCAGGATACTATTGTTCAAAAGCAGACTTATGGCCTAAGGGTGGGGATCGATCTTAGCCGAATTATCATTTCCCAAACCACCGATGATTACACAGGTATTGAGCTTGTCGGAGATTATCGTTTAAAGGAAAAACTCTATATAGCCGGTGAATTAGGGAACGAAAAGAAAACCAAGCAGGAAGATCTTTACAATTTCACGACTTCAGGGAGTTATTTAAAATTGGGTTTGGATTATAATACCTATGAGAATTGGTATGGAATGAACAATACAATTTTTATAGGTGGTAGATACGCTATTAGTAGTTTTAGTCAAACACTGAACAACTTTCAATATTTTGATACAAATAGATACTGGAATCCTGATTCATTTCCAAATGGTTCCTCTGAAGCAAGTGAATTTAGCGGTTTGACTGCCTCCTGGTTGGAATTTGTATTTGGATTGAAAGCTGAGTTATTTGCCAATCTTTATTTAGGCGGAAGTGTTCGAATTGGTTTCTTGGTGAATAATAAAGAGGCAGAAGAATTTCCAAACCTTTTTATTCCCGGTTTCAATAAGGTTACTGATGATAGCAAATTCGGGGTAGGCTACAATTATTCGCTTACGTATATGATTCCTTTGTATAAAAAAGCCAAAAAGAAAAAAGAAGAAGAAATCGAAAACGAAAACGAAAATGAGCAATAGTTGGATTTCCCGAAATCCTTTACTGAATTTCCATTTTATAAAAATATTCTTACTACCATTACTTTCAACTACTGCAAATGCCTAATATATAGGGCTGATAGAAAATAAATATCCTAAGGTCGACCTTGCAATAAGGTATAAAATTGCAAACCCTAACAAGTTCAGTAGTACGGCCTTGATTTTTGAACTGATCAATTAATTTTTATTTTGGAATTTGGCTTTTTTACTTCCTTCGTACATGACGTATTTTACCAAGCGAGATTCCAAATGGCTATTGAAAACCTTGATTTTTCGTGAAGGTCTTAATCCAACAAATTTAAGTGCTTCTAAATTAGAAGTTATGAACCATGCGTCCGTTCCTGGATATTCCTGCTTAAGCGTATCACCAATAGAAGCATAAAAATCTTCCATATCAAGGTTTAACCGTTCGCCATAGGGCGGATTGAAAACCATATGCAACTTCTTTTCGGTAAACTTTGTGGTATCAAAAAAATTCTTTCGCTCAACAGTTATATATTCAGATAGGTTGGCGTTGGCTATATTATCAATAGACTTTCTAACTGCAGAGGGTGCCTTATCATAACCAATAATCTTATGATGAAACTCTCTGGTTTTATTCAAACAACTATCAATGATTTTTTGAAAAAGATCTTCATCAAAATCTTCCCACTTTTCAAAAGCAAATTCCTTTCTGTTGATGTTTGCCGGGATATTACATGCAATCATGGCAGCCTCCGTCAAAAAGGTGCCACTGCCACACATCGGGTCCAGAAAATCCGATTGTCCGTCCCAACCACTTAATAAAAGTAAACCTGAAGCCAATACTTCATTTATCGGTGCAATGTTGGTCGCCGTTCTATAGCCTCTATGATGTAAGGATCGTCCAGAACTATCCAGAGACACATTGCAGTGCTCTTTATGAATATGGACATTAAGACGAATATCAGGAAACTTAACATCTACACTAGGTCTTTGCCCATCAGTATCCCTAAATTTATCAACAATGGCATCCTTGATTTTTTGAGAAACATAAAGTGAATGGGTAAAAACATCTGAAAACAAGGTCGTGTCTATTGCAAAAGTTGAATCGGTCGAAAGCACTTCGGTCCAGTCCATGTTATAGATCTTTTTATAGAGCTCATTTTCGTTACGAACTGAGAAAGAATGAATAGGCTTAATAATCTTGATAGCGGTACGTAAACAGAGGTTAGCTTTGTACATAAATCCAGTATCCCCTTCGAACGAAACGTTGCGCACACCTTCCTTAACATTACCAGCTCCAAGATTCCGTAATTCCATCGCTAAAAGTTCCTCAAAACCAAATAAGGTCTTGGCGACCATTCTAAAATTATTGTTCATAGGCTTTCTAAAGATTGCGACAAAAATACAGTATTTTTACGCCATCCACCGTATGTGGAACTAATAAGTACCAGCACCTAAACCAGCATTAATGGCGTATTTATTGCTCATTCTCGGGGTTTTGTTGAGTTTTGCGTTCGTTTACATTGCAAAACCAAAAAACAAAGAGAACTTCAAGCTTTTATTGGCTTTCAGCGGAGCTTTTTTGCTGGCACTCACCATTTTTGAACTGTTCCCATCAGTATATGAAAAATCAGATTCCAAGACCATTGGAGTCTTTATAATGCTAGGGATATTATTACAGATTTTCTTGGAATTCTTTTCCAAAGGTGCCGAACATGGGCATGTGCATTTAGACAGTGAAAAAACCAATTTTCCATGGTTACTATTTATTAGTTTATCTATTCATTCCTTGTTGGAAGGTTTTCCTATTGAAGAACATGATACTATTTTATATGGCATCTTTATCCATAAGATACCAATTGCTATTATCTTGAGTATCTTCTTGTTGAATTCAAAAATTAAGATATCAAACGCTTTGTTCTTTATAGTTCTATTTTCATTGATGACTCCTTTGGGAAGTTATATTGCTGTTAATTTTGAATTTGCCGTCACCTATTACGCTCCTATTACTGCATTGGTGATAGGTGTGTTTTTACATATTTCAACAGTTATCCTATTCGAAAGTACCGAAGGTCACAAGTTTAATCTGCGGAAACTGCTTGTGATCATTTTAGGAATCATAATCGCATATGTCCTATAAATGTTCGGCAAGAAAGATTCAAAAGGACTACGCCATGATTTCTGGATTTCTTTTGGCAAGTCATTTCCGAGGAAGTGGATTTTTTATACTACCCAGATAAAAGGGTTGACCAAAGCATTATTTATTTCTATCAAAAGCATTTCTATACTCCCGAAAACGAACTAAACCCGCCATCAACCTCAAATATTTTGCCAGTAACAAAACTTGATGCATCACTCAACAAATAGTGCACCATACCATTTAACTCTGATGCTTCACCAAAACGACCCATTGGTGTATTGGCAATTATACTTTTACCTCTATTTGTAAAAGTTCCATTTTCATTTAGTAATAATCGTCTGTTCTGATTGCCAATAAAAAACCCAGGGGCAATTGCATTGACCCTAACCTTATCATTAAATTTTGAAGCTAGTTCATTCGCCATCCATTTGGTAAAAATATCTACCCCAGCTTTTGCAACAGAATAACCTAAAACACGGGAGATAGCTTGTTTTGAAGCCATTGAAGAAATATTAATGATTGAGCCATGGCCTTGATTGGCCAATAACTCACTTAAAACAATGGTTGGGATAACAGTTCCATAAAGATTGATATCAATTACATTTTTTGTGTCTTTAAGATCAATATCATATATGGTTTGGTCTGCTGTCAAAGTTGCTCCCGGAACATTACCTCCCGCAAGATTTATTAGTCCATCAAGATTTCCATATGTCGAAGCAATCTTGTTCTTGACTACAATCAGTTCTTCTTCATTTAAAACGTCGACCAAGAAAGAAGTAGCCAGACCACTATTACCGACATTTAATTCGGCACATTTGTCATTCAGTTTATTTGATGACCTGCCCAATAATATAACCTTGGCACCATTTTGAACTAAATAGGCTGCAATTGAGCCCCCAAGGGTTCCTGTACCCCCTGATAATGCGTAGCATTTGTCTTTTATATTGAATAATTTATTCATTAGTTCATTTAATTTTCTTTTCCCTTGGCCATTTTATAAGCTTCAGTTGTTGTATAATATTTGGTTATCATATTGGGGATTTCCCATTTAGGCAATTCTCCTGCTTTCAGGTAATCAAGGTAATTCTGGGTTACTTGCGCAAAATGGGCTTCATGCCCTATTTTGAATTCATCAGGAATATTGATTCTCCAAATTGAATTCGATAATTTGTCTGCGGTTGTACCAGGAAATAGTTCAGTAATTTCATTGGATAAGGCATTGCCAAGTCCTTTTTCAAAGTTCAATTCATCTAAAACTTCAATATACAAAGTTGGCTTGAAATCTTCAGCCTGCCCTTGCTTAATAATCAAATTACTCTTGGTACCGCGCATAATACTGTAGTGCGTATCCCCTGTTCCCTCAGGGGCTCTATAATTCCATATTACGGATACTTTGGCATGCTTTCCCTTAATTTTATAAATCATTTCACCATTACAGAAAACATTCAATTTATTATCAACTATATCCTTTTCAAGATAAGTGGGGAATGATTCTAAACCGGTTACTTTTTTAAATTCGGAATTGGTTAAAATAGTTGGCCACCGTTTTGCTGAGAGCATACTAATATCCGTGGAATCCAATATTTCTGATGGAAATGCTTCCCATTGCACCAAATCAACTAAATGTGTGGTCACATCCACGATGCCATCACCTTCTTCATTTACATCAAAAAACCATGGCGGCCTTACTAAGGGTTGACCTGATACATATTTAAAGAAATGATGTACGCTTTCCTTACTTATCGCAGGTTCTTCAAGCGTGCCATCTACCAATTCACCAAAAACATTTGGCAATGTTGATAGGAGTTTTTGCATAGCAGTTGTTGACTCAAATCGCTCTGTCATGATGTCATAAATCAGAACACCTTTCTCTTTGGAAATTTTAAGTGCTTGCATTAATTTTTCAAAACCTTCTTGATCAATGACCAAGGGCTTATCGGCATAAACATTTAATCCTGCTTTAACGGCCTCGAGAACATAATCAATTTTATTTGAGTTTTTTCCTGCCACTACCATAACATTACCCGGACTTCTAGAAATCATCTGACCAAGATAGTCATCACCGAAATAGGTTTCGACATTCCATTGAGTTGGTTTTTCTTCTCTAGAATTATAGGCATTTATCTTGCTAAGAAAGTCCTGAACTTCTGGACCCTCGGGCGCAAATACATGTATGGTCGAATCCACTTCCTTATACATTGTCTTCTGAACCAAGGCAGCATGAAAGTGCCCGGGATCCAATGTCATGAATTTTACATTTTCAGTATTTTTATCCTCCATCTTATCCATTTTCTTTTTTTCTCCGCAGCCAATACAAAGACCCAATAGTAAAATGTGAATAATATATTTCATGGATAAAAATAAATTAAATAATAAATTTACCCTTCCCAATATGAGGGGAAGGAGAACACCATTTACATGCTGTTAGATTAAACTTTAACGTAATCCGTTCCGTATGGTTTACGTTGTTCACGTTGTAACAATGCATTGGCTTCAGCATCGTTTATGAATACCTCCTTATCAGGATTCCATTCAAGTTTGCGTGAAAACTGCATTGCTATATCACTAATTAAACAGATTGCACATGCTTTATGTCCTTTTTCAATGGGTGATATTGGTTCTTTGCGGCTTTTAATACATTCTAGCCAATTGCCATGCTGATCATCTATTTTATATAGATGGGTCTCGTTCTCCCCAATTTGCGAAGCCAATATCTTGGGATCGGAAGCATTCAATGCCTTGCTGCTTTTTTCTTTGTCCACTGGGTCCGAGGCAGACGCCGTATAAGAACCTCGAGAAACAAAAATCCAACCATCTGTACCTTCATATCGTACACCGTTGGTGTACCCTCCACTGGTATAGACGGTAATATTGTTTGCATATTCGTGTTTCACCAAGAAATCACCATGCACATTCCATAAACCAGATTTAGGGAATTCCGCTAGTGCCTCTACTGAAATAGGGCCTGTTAATTCGGTATTCATTCCCCATGCCGCTGAATCATAATGGTGTTGCCCCCAACCCGTTATCATCCCGGCACCGTAATTTCTTTGACGTAACCAACCTGGTCTACTATAGTCGTTCTGGGGATGTACTCCAATTTCAGTGTAAGGTACTTCTGGGGTAGACCCTAACCACATATCAAAATTTAAATTATTCGGAATTGGCATTTCTGGGGCTTCAGGACCTGCAGGATCTCCTGGAAGTCCAATCTTTACTGTATGGATTTTGCCAATACGCCCATTTCTGACCAACTCAGCCGCAACCCTAAATTGTGGCATTGCCCTTTGTTGTGTCCCAACTTGCAATATCACATTTTTATGCTCTACTACCTCGCGCAGTTGCTGCCCTTCCTTAACGGTTAGCGATGTTGGTTTTTGAAGATAGATGTCTTTCCCAGCCAGTGCTGCCTCCATAGCAGGTTGCGAATGCCAGTGATCCGGGGTACTTATTACCACCGCATCAATGTCCTTATTCAAAAGCATCTCGCGATAATCACTGTATATTTTAGTGTCCATATACTTATCCTTTCCCGTCTTTTCCTTATAAAAAGAATCGACAAGGACTTTTGCATCGGCTACTCTTTTTGTATCAACATCACAAACCCCAACATATCGGGCGCTGTCAAAACGAATAGTATCCCGTATATCATGATCGCGTGCTATTCGCCCACAGCCAATTTGGCCGATATTGATCTTGTTACTCGGTGCATCCTTTCCTAAAACATGTGCAGATACTATGGTCGGAAAGCCTGCTATCGCAGCGGTACCCAAAGCAGTTTTATTGATAAAATTCCTTCTTTTCATAATATCTCGATTTTTCTAATCTTTGATTAAACTCATTTTTGGTGCATTTACAAAGGATTGCCAATATTCCTCGGCTTCTTTGGCGGTTAAATCATCTTCGAAAACAACCATTCTATATTTTAGCTGATACTCTTTTTGGGGTTCAATTTTCCACTCTTCATGCCGTATTGGGCAAAATTCAAAAAACATATCACCTCTCCCTCCATTGGCATCAATGGGCCAAATACGCATCGGTTCAGGATGTGATCGATTCTTGGAATGGCTCATGAATAAAATGCCATTCGTACTTTTTCCATCAGATGATTCACCCTTAACTATACACCATCTGGCGTTTGTCCCATCCGCGGATAATCTATCTTTTCCCTCTGATGTCAGAACCGAACAGTTTTCGGCTGTCCAGCGTTCGGTAAACCGCATTCCTATGCCTCCCCCATAGCGATAGGCTTCAAAGAGAATGCCATTTTCCAAAGGGGATTTAAATGAGGATTTGTAATCGAACATATATCGGTCTCGTCTATTTAAATTCCAAAGTGTAATCTTAAGATTTTCATCCAAGGCAACCTGAGGCTCTTTTTCTGTGATAAAATCAAGATGTTCTTGTGCTGCAGAGAACGATGCAAAAATTGGACCTGAAGTGGTAGAATTAAAATTCTTAAAAAGTACTGTTCCTTTACCATCGCCCAAATTCCAAAAATCAACCTGTTCGCCTTTGATCCGGGTATGTGTCCATGGACCCCACATACCATAATGATGAAAATGGTCTGGAGGTTGAATCCGTGACAGGGTATCTCCTTTTGGAGATAATATAGGATGGATGTATCCGGATTTCCTATATATGGTATCAATACCTTTAGGTGGATATGAAATACCATATCTATAGATGAGTCTTGGTTTTTCTTGAATTGACATCACCAAATTTCCTTCCTCCTTTTGGGCACTTACTTCAACTTTGGATTTATCAATATCCCCTTTTTTTATAATATACCCGTTAGTCATTCCTTTATGTAAAAACCTCAATTTGTTCTCATTAATTTGAAATGGAACAGATTCCAAGCCGCTCTCAGTATTCTGGTAAAGACCTATATCCTTGGATTGCAACCAATCTTCAAATTCAATCAGATCCATTGAAACAGGGTATTCGTCTATATCAGGAAACGAGTCATTCAATTTCAAATGAACAATATTATTATTAGAACAGCTTAGCCCTGTAAACATTATGAAGAATAGCGAAGAAAGTATTAAATAGTGATTTTTAATCATTTAACTAAATGCTAAATAAAAAGTTTGTGTTAATTTACAACTAGTTTCACAATAAACTTCAGTTCTAAGAAAGATATTAAGAACCCAATTTATATACCTGATTAATGAAAAAAGTAGTTTTCTTCCCCCTAGTCCTATTATTCATTTGTTCTATTTATTGTCAAGATAATCAAGCTTTTGAAATTAGTGATGAGTGGCTATCGAAGATAGAAAGCATTGCTCCGGCCAAACCAACTGTCGAGAATGTGAGTAAAAAGAAAATCCTCGTTTTCTCAAAGGCAACAGGATTTTATCATTGGACAATTCCCCATAATATTGAGATGCTGAAAATTCTTGCCAAAAAATCCAATGCCTTTGAAATCCATGTGGGGTACGATATCCAAAACTTCGATAAAAAAAACCTCAAAAAATATGATGCGGTTATCCTCAACAATTCAAATCCTAATGGACCTAAACGCGATTTATTTTATGATCTGTTAAAGACAAATTCTTCACTTACCGAAGAGCAAATCGCTCTTGAAGCGCCAAAATATGAAATGAACCTGATAAATTATGTTGCTCGAGGTGGCGGATTAATGTTGCTTCATGGTGCCATTGTGGTACAAAACAATTCGGTGGCTTTTAGTAAAATGACAGGAGGTAGCTTTGATTACCATCCCAAACAACAACGAATGCATGTTAAAGAAGTGGATGCCGACCATCCTTTAGTCAACGCTTTCAAGGGTGATGGATTTACACATGTAGATGAGCCCTATTTTTTCAAGAATGCCTATTTCGAATACGACTTTAGACCTTTGCTTTACATTGAGGTTGACAAATTAGAAGATGTAAGAAAATCGGGCAGTAGTAATATCAATTATGTTTCATGGATCAAAAAACATGGAAAGGGTAGAGTATTTTACAGCTCACCATCCCACAATGCACAAAGTTTGGACAATCCTGAATTGCTGCGTTTTTTCTTGGATGGCATGCAGTATGTAGTAGGAGATTTGGAATGTGATGATTCACCTGTATCCAGTAAATAAGTAATTGATTTGATTAAACTACATCATAAAAAATAAAAAGCCAATGGCTTATAGCTCCACCTAAAACAAAAAGGTGCCAAATAAAATGATTGTAAGGTATTCTTTGCAATGCGTAAAATATAATTCCTAAAGTGTAAAACGCTCCACCCAGAAAAAGTAATTGAGTGCCAAGATTGGAAGTATTATCCAGCAGGTTTTGAAAATCCAATACAATGAGCCAGCCCATTGCCAGGTACAGTAGTAATGATATTGCCTCGAATTTTCCTGTGAAAAACAATTTAAGAATGATTCCTATACCGGCAAATGCCCAGACAGTATAGAAAATTAACCAGCCATTACCCGCTTCTAGATTTATTAAAGCAACTGGAGTATACGTCCCAGCGATAAGTAGATAAATACTAATATGATCTATAACACGAAATTTCTGTTTCAAATTAAAATTAGAAACAGAATGATATAAGGTCGATGCCGTAAATAAAACAATGAAACACAAACTGTAAACAATAATGCTTAAAGTGGCATAAATGGTCTTTTGTGTATTCTGGGCTAAGAGGAAAAAAGGTCCGAAAACGCCTAAAATAATTCCGAGTCCATGGGAAATGGCATTTAATTTTTCTTCGGTATGATAATTTACTTTCATTTTTTACCAAGCCATTTACTTGTCTGGGTAATACCAAAATGGAATTTTAACTATTGATCTCATATATATACTATCATTATCATGGTCTTTCCGGGCCACATTAAGTATGTGTTTTCCATGTGCTACTGATTTTATATCAATAAACGTTTCAAAACCCAGTTGTTGTTGCACATTTTTAGTAACTATAAATTTGGGCTTAAATTGTAAGCTATCCACGCTTAAAGTATACATATCTTCTATTTCTTTGATGTAATTCTGTATGAGTTTTTTACGCTCAGACCAGGGTATGGTGCCTTCAGAAAATACAGGGGAATAAATGCCTCGCCTGTCTTCCACCGGTTCTAGGTCCTTATTAAAATAAAATACATCATCTTCTATGGAACGGCCATAAATCAGAAATATATTTAAGAAAGAAGTTTGAATTACTTTGGAGGGGATAGAGGCACGGTCTACAAAGGAATTGTTTAAACTGATGAGATCGTTGTAATTTCTGTGATTGGCCACGAAAGAGGATGAATTCATTTCTTTTTCAAGGTAGTTTGATGTGCTAAACTTTGTGACGGCAAGTACTGATATTAATAAATAGAGTGGTACAAGAATTAAACTTAACCGTTTCCCAAACTTATTATCCAAGAAATTATAAACCATTGGACGATAAAGGAATGAAAGGGTAATATATTTAAATACCCAATATACAGGATAGTAAAAGAACGTTGTCCATTTCTTCCTTTTAAGCCAACCTTGAGTCACAAAATCTATAAAAGTAAGGAGGGTGCCTAGAGCAGTAAATACAATTGCTGGTATCACTATCCAATAACGCACCCAATCTGGTGTTGTCTCTTTTGCTACTAGGAGTCCTAAAAATGTAAAAATAAGTCCTATGGCCAACAAACCCAGTAAATAAAAGACAAGCAAAAAAGTTACTGAAAAAATTACACTACAGTATTTTTCTAGTGTAGCAACATAATTATCAAAAGAACCAACTCTTTTAATTAGGTGTTTAGTAAATTTTCGACTGTATTTTAATTTATCATATTCTATATCACCAGATACATATCTAAGGCCAATGGCGCCTATCCATAATCCGCGTAATATTACATGGGTAATCAGATTAATTGTGATTATATACCAAGATACCTTAAGGCCTTGCATGAGAAAGGTTCTATACATGTTTTGCTCATTTTGAGCTTCAAGACCGGCTAATTCAATAGGGTCTATAATCATAAACAATCCATATATGGCAAATCCCGAAATAATCAACTCTAATTGCCAGCTTTCCTGCTGTAGAATATCGAGCCATTTTTTAAACTTTTTATCTTGAGGATTGTTATTCATATATTAGAGTTCATCCTTATAAATATAATGGAAAATCAATTGAAAACGATAAAGGCCACTATTAAAGCGGCTTTA
>JAAETN010000336.1 GCA_024228355.1 Maribacter sp.
ACTGCATCGGTGGTGGCTTTTGTAGTTTTCCACTGATTGGTCTGTTTGTTTTTTAACAACCAGATTTTGAGATTATTGATGGTAGCTACATTATTTTCAATTTCTGTGAACGCTTCAATCAACAAAGATTGGGTTTCTATGGGTGCCTGGTACCAATACCAAGATCCCGTATTTTCTTTCCAGTACATGCCCATTTCCCCAGATATAATACTATTTTCCTTTAGGGATCTTAGTATCTTGTTCGCGGTGGTGCGCTCATCCATTCGATGTAAAATCAAGGCCAACATCCCTTTTGCATACAAACTTCGTTTTGTCCAATACTTTTTAGCTTGTCTTTTATAATAAGCCATAATGGTATCAACCTCTTTAGAAGTTTTGAGTTGTGTAAAGAAGCTACGCATATAGAGGTAGTGCATTTGCGTATAGCTCAAATGGTCTTCATTGATGTTCTTCGCATACTTTTTTATCCGCTCATATTCCTCAACAAATTCCCGATCCAAATAGCGAATAGCCTTTTCTGTCATATCGTTTTGGATCTCAACGCTACTCGATTTTACAGAAAGGTGGTTCAAATGCCCTAGTCCAGTTATGATGTGCTGTGTTATGAAGCGGTTTGCGCGACCTCCTTTAAACCAGGACCAAGCGCCTGAAGACATTTGGTTCAGTTTTAGTTTATTCAAGGTATTTGCCTCTTCACTCTTTATTTTATTGAGATCGAACAACAAAGCAATACGCTTCTTCTGTTCTGTTTCAGATTGTGCATCACGAAGCCATGGAGTTTCTTGAATAAGGAGCGATTTTAATTCCTGGTTCTTTTCTAAATTACTAACCAAAGCGTCAGAACTTGCCCATTGGTCAAAAACTTCCTGGATTCTTGGATTGCTATTCGCGATATGGCTTGCCAGCGAATTTGCATAGTATCTTGAAAAAATCTGTTCGTTGCAGTCATGGGGATACTCCATTAAATATGGCAACGCCTGTACCGCATACCAAGCCGGATTTGAGGTAATTTCCAAAGTTAGTTTATGGTGCTTCAGTGATGTGGATGTATTATCCTTCAACTTATCCATAACAAAGGTTCTGGTTTGATTGCTGCGAACCCACATGGGCAATGTTTCGGTAACCAACATGCGATTGGTCAAAACAGGTAAAACGTTTTGTTCGCCATCGCCAAAGTCTCCTGCTTTAGCCACTATTTTATATTGGATGGCTTGAATGTCAGAAGGTATTTTCAATCGCCAGGATACTTGGGTATTACCCAACGAGTCTACTAGGAATGATTGCCGACCTGATTGGGCAATTCCATCTTGAGGGCCATTGACATCTTTCAATAAAAGACTAGGCGAAATAATTTTACCGGTTAAAGCATCGGTCAATTCCAGTTGTGCAATACCTGAAAGGAATTTTTTTGTAAGGTTGGCAATTTTGGTGTTTATGACAATTTCATCGCCCTGCCTTAAAAACCGTGGTACATTGGGTGTGACCATCAGTTCTTTTTGGGTTACAGTTTCCAAAGTCATCATTGCACTTTGTAATGATTTGGTATGTGCCAATAGTTGCAATTTCCATTTGGTCAAGGCTTCTGGTGTGGTAAAGCTAAATGAAACATTCCCCTCTTTATCCGTTTGCAATTTTGGAAAGAAAAATGCAGTTTCCTGAAGGTTCTTACGAATTTGTACATCGCCCAGGTTTTCTTCTTGTTTGTTTTCTTCTTTGGCCTTTTCAGATTTATCAATTCCTAATGCATTACCCGCCATATCAGCTTCGGAAACAACACCTTCTTCCAAAGCCTCACCGTCTTCCATGGCAGCCATCGGTGCTGTAGTTTTCATCATTCTTCGTTCTCTATAAAGTCCGTATCCATAACCTAAATGCAATCCAAACCAATCGAACGAATCAAAATATTGTGGTTTAAAGCTCTGTTGGAAAGGGTAATTATTATATACCCTAAAGGTGGTGTTACCATAGCTTTGATTGGCGTTGCTGTAAAAATTGGAATAGTAAGTTGGTCCATAAATAGGAGAAAAGCTCCAATAATGTCCTCTAAATGCATCTAAAGAGGCATCATACATACTTGCAAGTAGCTCTGCTGCCACTTTTTCGCCTTTAGGTCCTTTGATTTTAAACTTCCAAGTTTCATCCGTACCGGGCTTCAGTTTATCCCTGAATGTCAAGGTTTCTATTTCCAATTTGGTTTTTGGATATGGAACAACAATCGGTATAGAGTTAGAACTAAAGGAATTATAGGACGAGAAACTATAGTTAATGGCGAATCCACCTATATCGTCTTTGTTTACAGGCACTGTTATAGTCTTTGAATCATTATTTAATGATATCAAACTGGTTTCGAGGATTTTTTTTCCTTTTTCAATTGTAATGGTAATATTCAGGTTATCGGCACTTGATAACAGTGTTAACTCAACCATATCGCCAATAGCATAATTGTTTTTATCTGTTTTTATATTGAAAAGTTGTTTGTCCGCCAAATTATTGTCCTTTTCGCTCCAAAGGCTCATTATGGTCATATCTTTTACAATTTGCCCAAATCTATCCTTGGATTCGAGTTCAATGATGTATTTTCCTGAATCCCATTTTTTCATGTTGCCAAGGGCCAACTCAGTAGATTTCCCAGAGTCAAAGGTCTTATCCAAGAACAGTTGTCCCTTGTCCCATTTAGTAGGTAAATGTTCATCTTCATATGCATCATGGGGAAAAAGTCTATTGAATTCCGTTTTAGTAAAACCATTATAATCAGGAGCCTTCCATGGGCGTTTTCGAAGTACACTTTTGGGTGCTTTCAATTTGAATACCTTAATTGTACCCTTTGCCGGTATAAATTGGCCATTAAGGTTTTGGGTGCTGATAATTATGGCGTTGTCTTTATTAGCCTTGTCCAAGGTTTCATCAACCAACATATTGGTGGTCATTGCATGGTATCCTACGCGAACGGTTGTGCTCGTACTATGGGTTTCCCCATTGATATCAGTAACATCGGCAGTGACTTCGTAAGTGAAAATGGGGAGACTTTCTTGGTCAATTGAATTGTCTGGAAGTGCCTTGAAATTGATTTCGTACTTTCCCGAAGCATCGGTCATGGCCTCACCATGGGCAATCTCTTGGGGAGTAGTATTAAAATAGGGTCGATACCAGTAGTACCATCTAGGGAAATTCACTACTCTTTTCACCCTATAAGTTACCTTGGCATTAGTAATAGTACTACCGGCGTATGCCATCGCCTTTCCAAAAACTGAAATGCTATCATTGACCTTGTACGTTTCTATTATGGGATCAAATGAAGTTTCAAATTTAGGTCGTTTATATTCCTCAAGCGAAAAGTCAACACTCCCATTGATGTTTATGTTTTTCGAACTTACCAGCAAAGAATAATTTCCTGTTAGTCCAATATTGGGCAGTACCAATTCTCCGGAAAAGGATCCAAACTCATTTGTGATAAAATCTTGTTTGGATACTTCTTGATGATTGGCATCACGAAGGGTAACTGTAACTGCTGTTTGGGGTTGTACTGATGAGGTCTCATTTTCACGTACAACAGTAATTCCCTTAAAATACAGTGGCTGACCGGGTCTATAAATGCTACGGTCTGTGAACAAGAAGGCATTGTAGTTTATCTTATGGAGTGTTTTCGAATTTCTTTTTTGGTTGATGTAATAATCCCCAAAATAGGCTGTATCATCTCCTGAGATTATGGTCGTTCCAATGCTTGTCCATCTTTTGTTAGGTAACGGAATTGAGACCAAACCAAGATGGTCAGCAGTGAATGATCTTGTCAGAAAAGAGCGGTCATAGTTCTCCTGATAAGACAATTTTATCCTTGCCTCTTTTTTGGGTTGCCCACTATTCCTATCAATGACTTGGAAAATGTGGTGTGTTAAGGAATGGGTCTCAACCAAGGCCAAATTAGTTACCTGAATATCGGTATATGCAAACGAATTTTTATTTTCCTGGGGAGTTGCGAGAATAACATATTGACCATTATCTAATTCAGGCAATAAGACCTCGGTGCTATGGTTTTGGTAATCCCCTTCATTCTTTAATGTGGCTTCCCACGATTTGGTCATTTTTAATTTTTTTATGAAAGCCAGCTTCTTGGGTTCAGGATAAAGTTCATTGAGTTTCTTCAAATCACTTTGATTAATTTGGTACGCAGTTAGCTGCAAATCACTATGGTTTTTGTAGTTGACCAAGAGTCGTGAAGGTCGGTTTATAGGAATAAACCGTTCGGCCGTTAATTGAAGGCTATTTGCAAAAATGTTCGATTTTAGATCCTTGCATTTATTGGTAGCCCTACTTTTTGGGAACCTATTTATTATTGAATCACAGAGTTCAACAGCCTCATTTAGTTTCCACTGGTGTTCTATATTGCTTTTAGGATTATAACTATTACCCAATTGATAGAATAGTGTGGCTATTTCATATTCATACAGCCCTGACATTGATTGTTGCGAAATAGCTTCACTAGAGTTTTCCAACACCTCAATAAAAAGTTGGTCCTTATTAGTGAAAACAGCATTTTGATGCACAAATTTCATTCGCTCTATATCAACCTCCACTAAGGCATCAAGGTTCTTGTTTGTCGAGTGAAACCTCAACAATTGCTGGTATAGCTGTAAGGCATTGGATTGTAGCGAAGTTTTGTCCGATGAATCCAATTCTTGTTTAATGAATTCAGTGGCTTCACATAATAAGTCTGGATTGTTGATTTCGAACTTATCAGCAGGTCGCGTAATGTTGTTTTCATTGGTCTGATAAAATGCTAAGGCCGTATGGGCCAACAAATCGAACAATGTTGGGCGATAAATCCCTGATCCTTTTTGACTTTGAAGAATGGCTTTGAAATCATTAACCTTTGCTTTTTGAAGCATTGTGGGATTCGTCAAAGAGTTTTGAAAATGAATACTGATTTCTTCAAAAAGTGTGGTTAAATCCCATGTTCTAAAGTCTACAGCATCAATTTTAGTTTCCGTTTTGGTTCTATTGTAAAATTGGTATCGGTTCTGCTGAAAGTATTGCCAATATAGATTGGCCAAATAACTCTCCAATACATTTTTGGTTGGGGATTCGGCATTCTCTATTTCCTGCTTAAAATCATTAACAATTTTCAATTGGGAATCTTCTTCCAAGGTCATGGTATACTTTGAAGTGTACAAGAGTGACTTTACGATCTGTGCTGAATTGTTTTCTTTTTTTGCCTTTTCCGAAATTTTATGCACATAAGCAAGTGCCGATTTGGTCAACGCATCATTCTCAAATTTCTGCACGCTTTTCCACAGCACTTCATATGATTCGTTGTTTTTTTGGGATTGTGCCATATTAGAAAAGAGAATTACAGTGAGTATGAGGATTAAATATTTCATAGTTATAAAATTACATAACAAAGGTTTACAAAACCTATGCCATTGACAACAATAAATGAGCGAATGGGCTGGTTGAGTGAGTTAACAGCTTATTGAATATATATAGCTATCCGAATTATTCCTCTGTAAGTAGAAATTTAAAAGGCTACAATGATCTTAACAATCCACCATCAATGGGGATTTGAGTACCAGTGATATAAGAGGCCTTCTCTGAGGCAAGAAAGGCTACAAGAAAAGCATATTCCCTGGGGTTGCCAATTCTTTTCATAGGTACCTGCTGTTCCATTTTGCTTTTTACTTCATCAATTGAAATTCCCAATTGTTCGGCCTTGGTAGCATTTAAGTCATTAATTCTTTCCGTGTCAAAATACCCTGTTAGAATGCTATTTACGGTTATTCGATGTTGGGCAACATCCGTAGCCAAGGTTTTGGCCCAGGTGACCATCGCTGCTCTTATGGAATTTGATAGTGCCAAATAGGACAACGGTTCTTTTACCGAAACGGAGGCTACGTTTATGATTCGTCCCCATTGGTTTTTGATCATGTGCTTCAAGGCCAATTGAGTAGTAAAAACCACACTTTTAAATAACACATCAAATGCTTCTTGATAGTCGGGGATATTCATGTCCGTGGCCCCACCTGCCTTGGGTCCTTGGGTGTTGTTCACTAGAATATCAATATGTTGGGTTTTGAAGAAACTTGAAATCGCTTTTTTGTAACCTTCAAAATCATTGAAATCAACAATTAGATAATCGTGTTTTTGCCCAATTGTGGTCGGTAAATCAGAAATAAGGGCTATAAGTCTTTTTTTATTTCTAGCCATCAAGGTAACATTGGCTCCGCTTTCTGCCAATTGCTGTGCAATGGCCTTTCCGATACCCCTACTACTACCGCCAACTAATGCATTCCTTCCTTTTAGTGAAATTATCATGACCTATTATTATTTATATTCTTCCCGAGTAGGACTAAAAATATCCATTAATTTACATGTGGTCAAAGCTCTTCCACTATGCCGAACATGAGGGTCTATTACAACCAAGTCACCTGGTATGTAAACATTGGTAATACCGTTTACAGTAAATTCAAACTGGCCTTCCAGAACCTGCATTACCTGTTCATTCAAATGGGAATGCTCAGGTACTTCAGCACCTTGTTCAACATCCCAAAAGGCCAGACTCATATTCTGGGTATGAATGAGCTTGCCATGATAGCCTGGTATTATTTCCTTGGATTCGATTTCTGATAGTTTTAGATCCATAGCCATTGGTTTATTGTACTAAGATAAAAATAAAGCGTGGGTTTGTAATAAGGTTTGTGATGCACCTTCCAATCCGTATCTTTACACCATAATTCACTCTTAATGCAAATACATTTTATCGCTATAGGAGGCAGTGCCATGCACAATCTCGCTTTAGCACTTCACCACAAAGGCTATATCATATCAGGTAGTGATGATGTTATTTTCGAGCCCTCAAAAAGTCGGTTAGCTGACAAAGGCCTACTCCCTGAGAAGTTTGGTTGGTTTCCGGAAAAAATACATAGAGAGTTTGATGCAGTCATCCTCGGAATGCATGCGAAGCCTAACAATCCTGAACTTTTGAGAGCGCAAGAATTGGGGGTTACGATTTATTCATATCCCGAGTTCTTATATGAACAATCCAAGGATAAAACACGGGTAGTTATTGGTGGTAGCCACGGTAAGACCACAATTACCTCTATGATCCTTCATGTGCTCAATTATCATGGCATCAAAGTCGATTATATGGTAGGAGCTCAATTAGATGGTTTTGACCGCATGGTGCATTTGACCAAGGAGAATGATTTTATAGTACTTGAAGGAGATGAATATCTCTCATCACCGATAGATAGGCGCCCAAAATTTCATTTGTACAAGCCTAATATTGCTTTGTTGAGTGGAATTGCATGGGATCATATTAATGTATTCCCAACGTTTGAAAATTATGTAGAACAGTTCCAGGTCTTCGTGGATGGTATAGTAAAAGGAGGCAGCATTACTTACAATATTGAGGATGAAGAAGTGAAAAAGGTTGTAGAAGCTTCTGAAAATGCCATTCGTAAATTGCCATATGCAACCCCGGAATATTCAGTTGAAGATGGTCAAACACTATTGGAAACACCCGAAGGACCCATGCCCATTGAAATATTTGGTAAACATAACTTAAGCAATTTGGCTGGCGCCAAATGGATTTGTCAAAACATGGGTGTAGATGAAGATGGTTTTTTTGAAGCCATAGCCACGTTTTCCGGTGCCTCAAAGCGCTTGGAGAAAATTGCAGAAGCTGAAAATGCTGTGGCCTACAAAGATTTTGCCCATTCGCCAAGTAAAGTTGAAGCGACTACCAATGCGGTCAAAGAGCAATATCCAGAGAGAAAGGTAATCGCCTGTCTGGAATTACATACATATAGCAGCTTTAACGCTGATTTTTTAAAGGAATATAAAGGCGCATTGGATGCTGCAGATGAGGCCATAGTTTTCTTTTTACCAGAATCGGTTAAAATTAAGAAACTGAAAGAAGTTACCCCTGATCAGATAGCAGAAGCATTTGAACGAGAAGATCTAAAGATATTCACGGTAGCTAGTGCGTTCAAGGATTTTGTATTTGGTCAAAATTATAATGATTCAGTTTTACTCTTAATGAGTTCCGGTAATTATGGGGGACTTGATTTAGGGGCCGTAAAGAGCTTGATCGAGGATTAAACCGAACTCAACTGCTGTTTTGTCATAAGAAGTAGTATTGGAACGTTATTTGACAAGTATAAAATAAAATAAGAATTTTCCCTATAATGATCGATTGTCGAAAAATTATGTTTAAATTTTTAAAACGGAAAGCTTCGGTGTTGATGATAGCACTTATGTTGGGAATGTCTAATGTAATTTTGGAAGAAACCCGGATGGTCAATGATACGAGAGCACAAACCGAATATCAGGAGTTGTTGCCTGACGAAGACCCTCTGAACTATCTTTATACTCCAAATTGATGCAAATGGTGATCTAAATGCTTGTACTGCATTTGGCCCCATTGTTGCGGGGTAAATGTGCCGAATAGGGGATGCGGATTCCATTCTTTGCGACTCCTGACTCCGTAAACATCATGAATTAGTTTTTGCAAGGTTACAAATTCGGAATTGAAATCTTTTTCTTCCTTGGCCCTCGCAAAAGATGATGTAGGTAGGTTTTTCCGCCAAGGTTTATCATTGAAGAGCGATTTCTTAAAGAACCAGCGTATGAGCAGATTGCCTTTTTTGTTGGTCGCTTTATTCTTAATGGCAACCTTGAGTGGAATTTGACAATGCCATACCATTTGTGCAACAGTCATTTTGCCCCATTTAGGGATTGAATTCTCATTGAGTTTGTTAACACGGGTAATAATTTCATTGTATGTTTCTTCTTCAAAGATTGATTTCATATAATAAATTTTGAAATTCCTTATGAAATTTACAATAAAAATAATTGTTGATTATCTTTAACGCATGCAAGAAAAGCTACCCTCATTTTCTATAAAACATTGGTCAGATGATGACAGGCCAAGGGAAAAAATGGTGCGGAAAGGTAAGTCTATCTTATCAGATGCTGAATTGATTGCCATTTTAATAGGTTCTGGTAGTAAGGATGAAAGTGCTGTTGAACTATCTAAGCGTATTTTAGCTGCTGGCAATAACAATCTAAACGAACTAGGAAAACTTTCAATAAGGCAATTGATGCAATTTAAGGGTATTGGAGAGGCCAAAGCGGTCACAATTGCCGCTGCTCTGGAAATTGGGCGAAGAAGGAGAGGGGAAGAGGCCCAAAAAATCACAAAAATTTCAAGTAGTAAAGATGCTTTTGAGCTTTTGCAGCCCGGATTGGGTGAATTACCACATGAGGAATTTTGGATTGTGTATTTGAACAATTCCAATAAGGTGATGCATTCGGCGCAATTGAGTAAAGGTGGAATTACGGGAACTTTAGTTGATGTTCGTTTGGTAATGAAACATGCCTTAGAGCTGGGCGCCGTTGGTCTGATTTTAGCGCATAATCATCCTTCTGGAGGTTTAAAGCCCAGTAAGGCCGACAAACAAATAACGCAGAAACTCAAGAAAGCCGCTGTTGCCCTGGATATAAAAGTTTTAGATCATTTAATCATTACCCAAAAGGATTACTATAGTTTTGCTGATGAATCCATATTATAATTCACAAGCCGTTTAGAACTAATGTTACTGATATACACACATAAAATAACACCACGTTTTAGTTACGCGATGCGTCAGGTGTTTACCAGGATTTTGGGAATAGAGGTTTCCTTTTCGACCAAGGTAGAGGATTTTATAAAACATTCGGGTGCAAAGATCACTTATACCAAACAACCCCTTCAAAACGAATTTTTTATTAGAAGTAATGATTTGCTCTTTGAACAGGGAATCAATGATATTCAAATCAATGTTTCCCATTGGGAAGGTGTACCATGTTTTTTTACCGCTAGTGAAAACAGTTCTATTCCTTTTGATATTTTTTCGGCCAGTTTTTATTTACTTTCAAGGTACGAGGAATATCTTCCGCATGTGAAAGACATGCATGGTAGGTTTTCCCCAAAGGACAGCTTAGCGTATCAAAATAATTTTTTAAGGCTTCCTGTTGTTGATATTTGGGCCAATAAATTGTTGGATAGGTTGTTGGAACGTTTTCCAGATCTTTTAATAAAGCGTAAATCATATAAATACACTTCAATAATAGATGTTACCACATCACACTGCTATGCCCACCGGGGTTTTACTAGAAGTATGGCTGGTTTTATGCTGGATTTGGGCAATTTTAGAGTTAGACGGCTTTTCAAGAGAATTGCCGTATGGTTCAATCCCAAGAAAGATCCCTATAATAACTTTGCCTTTTTGATTGATATTAAAAAGAAGTTCGATCTAAACTGTATATTCTTTTTTCAGTTTGCATCCTATTCAACATATGATAAGAATGTATCCCCAAATAATAATAATTTCAGGTTCTTGATTAAATCCGTTGCTGATTATTGCAAGGTTTCCCTTGCAACTTCTTATAGCTCATTCGATGATACGGACTTGCTTAAGAAAGAGAAGAAAAAATTGACTGGGGTTATTAATAGACAAGTTGATTATTCGAGAACTAGATATAATAGGGTAGATATGCCGCATACATATAGAAATTTGGTCGAAGCGGAATTCACTGACGATTTTACCATGGGCTATACCCATGAAATTGGTTTTAGGGCAGGAACTTCATTCCCATTTTATCTTTATGACATTAATATGGAGGTACAACAGCCAATTAGGGTGCATCCGTTTGCGATTCATGATTACGCATTGCATGAAGACAATTCAATGAGCGATATATTGGACAAGGTTAGCTCAATATATCAGGAGATAAAAAAGGTGAATGGCGAGATGATTTCCATATTTTCGAACGAACTTTTAGGAACAGATAACAAAATAGATTGGAAAGAGACTTACCAAACAATCGTAAAGAACTATCATGTATAGCGATAAGGTTTCAGATGTTTTCTTTGATTTAGATCATACCCTTTGGGATTTTGAAAGAAATTCTGCACTCACGTTCGAAAAAATATTGGCTGAACACAATATAAGAGTGGATTTACCTGATTTTCTTAATATATATATCCCAATAAACTTGGCATTTTGGAAGTTGTACCGTGAAGAAAGGATAACAAAAGCAGAATTGCGTTATCAAAGGCTGAAAACTGTTTTTGACGAAATAAAATATTCGGTTTCCGATGAAATTATAGATCAATTGGCCATTGACTACATAAAATATCTTTCGACTTATAATTACCTTTTGCCTAATACCAAGGAAGTATTGGATTATTTAAAACCAAAGTATAAACTTCATATAATTACCAATGGATTTCAGGAAATTCAGGAAAAGAAATTGGTAAACGCCAAAATTAGGGACTTTTTTGACCAGATTATTAATTCAGAAATGGCGGGGGTCAAAAAGCCAAATCCGATAATTTTTGAACTGGCATTGGATAGTGCCAATACAACATCGGAAAATTCTATTATGATCGGTGATAGCCTTGAAGCTGATATCCTTGGAGCTAAAGCCGTAGGATTACACACCTTGCACTTTAACGCACATAATGATCCCGTTCACGAAATTTGCCATATGATTCACGATTTAAGTGAAATAAAAAGCTTTTTGTAGAGTTATACATAGTATAAAATCGTCTTCTGCCAGATAATCAAGGGCAGCTTTGAGGTTACGCGAAATGAAAAAGATTATATCCTATTTATTGACTGTATTCGCTTTCATATTACTGTTTTCCTGTATCGAGGAACAGGATTTCAACCAATTCGAAGATTTGAGTATTACCCCAACATTTGAGGCCAGTATTCTTTACTTTGAGGTCCCTGAAAGAACGATTAATCTTGTTACAGGACTGAATACTTACTCCCAGAATTTTAATTTTGATGCTTTCGCAGAGGATATTTTTTCTGAAAGGGTATTGGAAGGAGTCCTGTCTTACGAGATTGTGAATACCACAAGTAAACCTTTACAAATTGAAATCCAATTTTTGGATGAAGCAGGAACTGTCTTGGATACAGAGCGATTTCAGCTGGATCCTGAGCCCACAGCAGTTTTGCAAAGGGAGATTGCATATGGCCCCGCAGGACGTAGTATAGATATTATAAAAAACATATCCAGTATCACCCTTACAGCTACTAATTTAGGTGATAATTCCAGTACTTCCTCTCAAACAAATCCAATGGTTTCATTAAAAAGCAGTGGAAAATTCACAGTTAGCCTAAAATGATATTTAGGCGATTTTTAATTACATCCATTTTATGGGGAGGCCTTTTCGCGCATGCCCAAAACAAACAATTGTTATATGATTTTACAGAAATACCACAGGCCTTAATGGTGAATCCCGGTATGGAAACTGATTTTAATTGGTATGCTGGCATTCCTGTTTTATCAGGTATTTCTATCCAGGCAGGTTCAAGTGGTATTTCGGTAAATGACCTTTTTGCCAATGACGGTTTGGATTTCAATGATAAAGTTCGCGATAGGGCAATCAATGAAATGTCGATAAGGGATGAACTCAGCGGCACCTTTCAGTTGGAACTATTAAGTGGTGGATTTAGAGGTAAGGACCCAAATGTTTTCTATTCTTTTGGCTTGTACAGCGAAGGGTATTTTATTAATTATTGGCCAAAGGATTATGGAATATTGGCCTTTGAGGGCAATGCTGATAAGCTCGGTGAGCGTTTTGATTTAAGTCATTTGAAAGCCAGGGGCGAAATGGTCAATGTTTTTCACTTCGGGATAAATAAAAAAATGAACAACAATCTAGTTCTTGGTGCCCGCGGTAAAATTTATTCTAGCATACTTGATTTTAATTCAAGCCAAAATAATGGGTACTTTGTTACTACCGAAGGTCAGAATAATATTTTTGCAAGTACATTAAATGCTGATCTAATGCTAAGATCTTCAGGAATTAATGCCATTGAGACTGCTATTGATGATGAAAATGTTCCAGCTACAATTATAAAGCGGGGATTTTTCGGGGGCAATCTTGGTTTGGGAGTAGATTTGGGTTTCACCTACTATTTAAACCCTCAAACTGTTTTGACCGGTAGTTTGTTGGATTTAGGGCTCATATATCATACCAACGAAATTGAAAACTTCTCATTAAAAGGAGATGCTACCATTGAAGGCATTGAGATAATTTTGCCAGATGCGCTGTTAGATCCCGATCAAGACTATTGGGAAAGTCTGGTTGACGAAATTGAGGCATTTATCCCTTTTGAGGAGACAACGAAGAGCTACTTGACCTTTAGACCAACTCAATTATATGCATCCTTACGCTATAATTTTGGCGAACCGAGCGAAGGTCAAGCTGACTGCGATTGTGATTATATGAGTTCT
>JAAETN010000337.1 GCA_024228355.1 Maribacter sp.
AGGTGGACAGGATTTTGCCATCCCCCTTGCTTCGGGCATTGGCACTTCGGTGCGTACCTATTTAGATACCACCGTATTAAATGAGACGACCTATTACTATGTGGTGCGTCCCGTAGTGGGAATAGAGGCTGCTCCAGCTAGCGAGGAGGATGTTGAAATCACCATGACAACACCTCCCATAAATATGGTATCGGTGCATCGTTGGATGGCTAATCAAGAAGTATGTAATCTTATGGGGCTGTCAGTTAATCGATCGCTGAATTACACTTGTGATTACACTGGTCTTGGTAATACGGCTGGCAAATATGATCTTGGTTACTCGCTTTTAGTGGACACAGTGGAACTGGGTTGTAACTACACGTATACTAATACCATTAAGTTAAGGAAAGAACTTGTCTAAAAGAAGAAATCTAGTTCACGTATCAACTATTTCGATAAAATTTTCATCAAAACACTAATATTCACAGCAATCTGAGTTAAAGACATTCGGGAATCATTTTTTAGAATCAACTCTGACGCGAATTGAATGAAAGTTTTCAGATTTTTGACAAACAAATCCCCTTTGCTTGCGCAGACTTAATTTTTTTGTAGATTTTTCGGTTTCGATTTGTTTTTAAGTCGTCCTTGGGACCAATGTCACCTTTTTGTAGCTATTTGTTTTACTTGATTTAACTTGTCTCGGATTACTGCGACTGTGATGTTTGCGTTTTGAAAGAGAACTCAGTATTACTTTTTTGAACTTTTTGTAAATACGTTGTTGTTTTTTGACGAAAAAGTTCGGAATATTTTTGATTACAAAATCCAAACACTCCTTGAAATTCGATTTTACATAACCCACTTGGCAGAAGTCCTTTTCAGGATGAATCTGCTCGGCTATTTCCATCTTTGTGAATGCCATAATCCAGAAATGCATAAAAATCTCCTGAAGTATGCCATTAAGCGATGTTGAATGGAACTGTTCTAGTTTCTGTGTATCAGTCATGTCTTTATTGACTATCTCACTCTCCCAACGTCTGAAGTAAAGATAATTCAACTCTTGAATCGAAACATTTACCTTGTCGAGTAAATTTGTTGCTAAAATCATATCCTCTCCTGTTTTAGGATTTGCAGCCTTAACCAATCGGATAACTTGATTTTCGATTGTGACAATTTGTTCCCTTAAGTTGCTTTCACAAAACTGTACTATTTCTTTGAATGTTGAGCTTGTTTTGCAACGACAAAGAAAAAACTTTCCTGAATTATGATAACAATCCAACAGTCTTTTTGATAAATAAAGACGATCAAAAATGCCTAGACTTCCTTGAGCAAAGGATTTAATCATTTTTATCGCCAATCCAATTTCATCATTGGAATGTGAATATTCAAAAAACAAAGGAACACCCGTAATTGGGTCAATGGCAAGAACTGAGTACATTTTAAGCAGATGAGTTTCTTCCGTTTTCGTGACGGGATATCCACAAAATCCGGTAAGCATAAGAGATCTGGTGCGAGGGAGATTGTATTGATCTCCATCAACTGAGTAAATATACATGCCTTTGAATGTAGGCCTGATTTTCTCATAACGTTCAGTCATATTAAGGAACTGATTCTTAATGAATACAAAAGAGACTCGTTTTCGAATTTGCGTAAAAGCACTGCTGGTTGCCTTGTTGAGCAGTTTGCCAAAAACATCAAAGGAGCTATTTAGAGCGCATCCATAGCCTTCATTATTTTTCCCTGTAATGAGATACAAAAGAGAGAAAAAGAAAATCTTCGGATTAAACTTCCGGTTCCTCGAAGCCTTTATTTTTCCTGTTTTTTCATTCGGCAAAAGATCATTTTTATTGAATGATTCTGGTAGAGTTGATAAAATTTCTTTGGGTGGTTTGACGCGAACTCGTCATTTTTTCTCCTTGGTTTGAGTTCACTTATGCCTATCCTGAACGGTTTTTTTCTTTCAGACAAGTCTTTTCCTTAACTTAATGGTATTAACCTCAAGGTCATTCTCATATCCATATGGCCAAGCAGTTTCATGACCCCGTAAAGTCCCATTCCAGCATTCACCATCGACGTCGCATAGCTATGCCTAAGCTGATGAGGAGTAATCGGAGTGTCAGAGACAAGAGGAGAAA
>JAAETN010000338.1 GCA_024228355.1 Maribacter sp.
GGCTTTTCATAGGAGTTCTTTGTTAAGATCAGGGCAGGTAAAGTAAATTAAGGGGCCATCTGTGGCACTGGGAGTATACATTTCATGTTTCACTAAAGATCCCGATGCTCCCTTCTTACCTGGTGCATCAGGAAACCAGCCCATTATTATTCCCCCCAAATCATGTACAGTAATAGTGATATTGAACACCTTTTCATAAAATGTCTTAGCACGATCCATATCCTTTACGGGTATTTCAAACCAGCCTACCATATTAAAATCCATAAGCTTATTTTTCCAATATTGATTTTAAATCAGAGAGTCCTTGTTCAAAATCCTTACCTACACTTTTATCCATATTCATGAAGAGCATCATAATACTAACCGGAAACTTGTTCTTACCAGAAAACCCCCATGTAACCTTTGTGGAACCATTGCCTTCATCATTTACTTTAATATAAGCATCAGATTCTGACTTCCACGGTTTTAAAAATCGCAATTGTGTTTCAACTACTTCATTCTCTTTTATTCCAGTGATTTCCTGTTCACCTTCACCTACTTCTTTATTTCCTTTCCAGCTACTAATTGCCCCTACTTCCCCATCTGTTCCTCGAAATTCCTTTGTCATATTCGGGTCTCTTTTGCCCCAAGGCCCCCATTCATCTTGTTTTTTAAGTGAGCGTATGTAGTCAAAAACCTCAGCAATAGGTCTTGAGATCGAAGTACTGCGTGAAACATCATAATTCTTTGGTGCTATCATAGCCAATATTGCTATTAACAAAACAAGTCCAATTAAAATGTAAAGTAGTATAGTCATTTGTATATCAATAAGTTGATTCTCATTAAATATAGTGAAAATTCATTTTCATCCATTAAATCTGCTCAAAACATCATCTAAGCTTTTGATTGATTTTTTTGTCCAATCCAATCTCTTATCCAATTTATCCGAGTCTGATAGCTGCCATGGTAAATCCTGTTGTTTGAGCTTCCCAGTTAGGTGTTGAAGGACAATCGCCGCTGAAACCGAGATATTTAGGCTTTCAGTAAACCCGACCATAGGTATTTTCAATAAACCATCAGCTTCTTGCAACACCTCCGCACTCAAACCTTCTTTTTCTGTTCCAAAGAACAGAGCGATTTTTTCTTTTATCTTAAAATCCTCCAGAAGGCAAGAATCATCGTGTGGTGTCGTGGCAATAATTCCATAGCCCTCGTTCCTAAGATGTGAAATACATGATTTCGTGTTTTCATATCTCTGCACATCGACCCATTGTTGGGCTCCCATGGCGATATTCTTGTCTATCCGTTCGCCAAATCGGTTTTCAATTACATGGGCGTTCTGAATACCAAAAACTTCGCAACTTCTTATGACCGCACTTGTATTGTGCAACTGAAAAACATCTTCGATGGCCACAGTAATGAATTTTGTCCGTTCTTCCAGCACCTTGAAAAATCGTTCCTTTCTTTCGACCGATATAAATTCTTCCAGATATGCTAAAAGTTGGAGGTCTACCATGAACCGAATATAAGAAAAAGTCTATTTTTATAAAATGAAGAAGAATATCGTAGTTCTTACTGGAGCGGGAATCAGCGCTGAAAGTGGTCTCAAAACCTTTCGAGACGCCGGTGGTTTATGGGAGGGACATGATGTTATGGAAGTGGCTTCACCCCAAGGTTTTTTGAGAAATCCCGATTTGGTATTGGATTTTTATAATCAGCGCAGGAGACAATTACCAAAAGTCTCGCCAAACATGGCCCACAAGGCACTTGTGTCATTGGAACAAAATTTTAATGTGAGCATCATCACCCAAAATGTTGATGACCTTCATGAAAGGGCTGGTAGTTCCCATGTGGTACATTTGCACGGTGAACTTCTCAAGGTACGCAGTATAGCTGGAGGCAATCCCATTACTTGGTCGAAAGATCTATTATTAGGGGATTACTGCGAAAATGGTCATCAACTAAGGCCTCATATCGTTTGGTTTGGGGAAGATGTACCCATGATGGGTAATGCCATTGAAATAACGTCCAAAGCCGATATTTTAATGATTATTGGCACCTCAATGCAAGTCTATCCGGCGGCGAGCTTAATAAATTTTACTGTATCTGGAATACCTATTTATTTTATTGATCCAAGACCTTCAATTGAAGGGAATCCGCTTAAAAATCTAATGGTGATTCCGGAAAAAGCAACTACAGGTGTACCTATTGCGGTTGCTGATTTAATTGATAGAGAACTCTAGATTGTTTTGCCCATTCAATAATCAGCTGCTTTTGATTTTCTGTGAGCTTGGCATCGGAATGTGTCCAGGTATATTCGTTGAGTGGCATTGCGCCTTCTTCAATAACCTCTACGACTTCCTCTAACTTATGGTCTTTCTTTTTGTTTGAATAGCCTTCCCATTCAGAAAAATTCAATTCTTCTTTTCCGTGTTTGATATGATTCGCCAACCAATAGGATATTGGTGCTATATTATTGTACCAAGGGTATCTTGTTTTGCTACTATGACAATCATAACAGTTGTTTTTCAAAATGAGCTTAACCTCTTGAGGCGGGTTTGTTTCAGTAAGAAAAATAGCTGTATGATTACCTTGCGCTGTATTCTTTTCAGGACGATAAAATTGCATGGCTACCAAAATCAGTAAAAGTGCTACTGCTATTTTTTTTATTATTTTCATTGGGTATATCTTTAAATAAAAGTACAAATTATTGTGACGAAAGAAGAATTGTATAAGTCCTTGGATTATATCAATGCCACGAGAAAGAATCGAATGGAAATGGCGAGGATAGTTCTGGCAAATCCAGATCTGGTAATGCCTCTAATGGAATTCGCATTCGAGGTAAATAATCCTGTTTCGAGTAAGGCATGTTGGATATTGGAGTATGTCGCAAAAGAAAATCTTGCAAATGTTTTACCATTTACTGATAAATTCACTCATAGTTTATTTAGTCTGAAATTGGATTCCTCAATAAGGCCAATGGCCAAGATCTGTGAAATGTTAATCAAAGCTTATTTTTCAAAAAATGAAAATGAAACCCAAGTAGTCTTAACAACCAAACACCTTGAGCAAATAGCCACTTCTTGTTTTGATTGGCTCATTGGTGACCATAAAGTAGCCGCAAAAGCCTATTCTATGACCTCGTTACTGCTTTTAGGCAGAAAATTCAATTGGATCCACCCAGAATTGAAATTGGTGTTGGAACAAAATTACGCCTCTGGAAGTGCTGCGTATAGGGCTAGGGCAAGAATAACCCTTGCCAAGCTTAAATAGCCCAGAAGTGTTGAAAAGAAAGAACAAACTATGGTTCTTAAACTTTTTAAACTCTCTCACGAATAAGTATCTTTGCACTTGCAAATAAAACCAATTTCAACACTCATGTCATTATCCCAATTGAATGCCATTTCACCCATAGACGGTCGATATAGAAACAAAACGGTTTCATTATCCCTTTACTTTTCTGAAGAAGGATTGATCAAATATCGAGTACAGGTAGAAATAGAATATTTTATAGCACTTTGCGAACTTCCGCTACCACAACTCGAATCGTTCGACAATTCAAAATTCGAAGTACTGAGGGATATTTACAGGAATTTTGACGCCAGTGATGCCCAAGAAATCAAGGAGATTGAAAAAACCACCAATCACGATGTAAAGGCGGTTGAGTATTTTATAAAAGATGCGTTTAATAAATTGGGATTAGGCGAGTATAAGGAGTTCATTCATTTTGGACTGACTTCTCAGGATATTAACAATACGGCTATTCCATTATCTATTAAGGATGCCATGAACGATGTCTACGTTCCCCAGTATTTTGAGGTTTTAGATAAGCTGAAAGAATTGGTAAAAGAATGGGCAATGGTTCCACTTTTAGCTAGAACCCATGGGCAACCGGCCTCCCCTACCCGTCTGGGTAAGGAAATCGATGTATATGTTGAACGATTAAAGGAGCAGTTCAATCTACTCAATGATATCCCCAGTGCCGCTAAATTTGGTGGTGCAACGGGTAATTACAATGCCCATGAAATAGCTTATCCGAGTATCGATTGGAAGGCATTTGGACAAAAGTTCGTTCAAGAGAAGTTGGGGCTATACCATTCATTCCCTACAACCCAAATTGAACATTATGACCATATGGCCGCCTTGTTCGATACCTTGAAACGGATAAATACAATAATCTTGGATTTAGATAGGGATTTCTGGACCTATGTCTCCATGGATTATTTTAAACAAAAGATCAAGAAAGGTGAAGTTGGTTCCTCGGCTATGCCACATAAGGTTAACCCTATAGATTTCGAAAATTCTGAAGGAAACATTGGTATTGCCAATGCAATATTCGAGCATTTATCGGCCAAATTACCCATATCGAGATTACAAAGGGATTTGACTGACAGCACGGTCTTAAGAAACGTTGGAGTGCCATTCGGTCATACATTGATCGCCTTTCAATCTACATTAATAGGATTGAACAAACTTCTGTTGAATAAGGATAAGATTGAACAGGATTTAGAGAACAATTGGGCTGTTGTCGCCGAGGCCATACAGACGATTTTAAGACGTGAGGGCTACCCTAACCCTTATGAAGCACTGAAAGGATTAACCCGTACCAACGAAAGCATAAATCAAACAACAATTGCGAACTTCATAGATACCTTAGATGTATCAGATGCCGTTAAGGCCGAGCTGAAAGTTATTACTCCTGGTAATTATACTGGCATTTAAGCTATCATCAAAAAAAAGCCGCATCAAAAAATGCGGCTTTTATATCGATTCATAGTACTTTCCTAGGCATTCTTACGAATTTCCACTTGATGAGGATATGGAATTTCAATTCCTGCTTTATCAAGGGCAATCTTAGAATTTTCCAAGGTCCCAAAATACACATCCCAATAATCCTCGGGCTTACAGAAAGGTCGTACTGCGAAATTAACGGAACTATCCGCCAATTCCGAAACATTCACGGACGGCGCTGGGTCCTGCAACACCAAAGGGTTTGAAGTCAATACCTCAAACAAGACCTCTTTGGTTTTTTTAATATCCTCATCATAGCCTACTCCAATGGTCGTGTCCACGCGAATTAGACCTTCGGCCGTATAATTTATGATGTTACCATTGGCCATTGCCCCATTTGGAATTATTGCCAATTTATTCCCAGGAGTTATCATCTTGGTGGTGAAAATTTCAATTTCCTTTACAACTCCTAATTCACCTTGTGCCTCTATCAAATCCCCAATTCTATATGGTTTGAATATCATGATCAATACACCTCCTGCAAAATTTGCCAAGGAACCTTGCAATGCCAAGCCAATGGCTAGACCAGCTGCAGCAATTACTGCGGCAAAAGTAGTTACGTCAACCCCTAATTGGGAGATCACAACTAGAATCAAGAATATCTTTAGTGCCCAAGAAATCAAATTCAATAAGAATTTCTGAAGCGATTCATCATATTTGCTTTTTGCCATCCTTTTTCTGGCAGCACCCACAATCTTCTTAATAATCCAAGAACCAATAATGTATATGAGAATCGCCGCAAGCAATTTGGGCCCAAATTCCTTTGCCAATTCAATTCCGTACTTAAACCATGCTTCTGCTTTTTCCATTTTGTAGTCTAGTTAATGTTATTTGTTTTTGCGAAGATATGAATTGAGATAAAAAATATCCAACTCAAGGACAAGGAATACCAGCATTTTTTTACAAATAAAAAACCCATCAATATTGAGTATTGACGGGTTCAAATATTAGTTGTGAATTGACTAGGCTTTTAGAAAATCCCCTATTTCTCCCAAACCTTCGCCTTTGTAGTCAGATTTTTGGATGGCCTGCATAAACTTCACTAAATTGGCAGGTTTCATATTATTACCCAGAACACGGATCAACATAAAGCCCTTTTCATCATTGTCACCATATATGATTACCTCATCTATCATTTCATCATTCCCCATATATTTTATAACTCCTTTACCATAACTGGTATTGAGTTTCATTAGGTCAATGAATTTTTCATTTTTTAAAATTGCTTTGACATTTAATTTTTCCGCTTCAAATTCTGCTGTGTTCGCATCTGTTTTTTTAAACGCCAAGACGTTCATCTTTTTAAGCGAACTCAAGGCTTCTCGCTGATCTTCATTCAAATCGGCCTTTTCCATATTCAAAAGACTAACAGGAAGGTCTACTGAAAGAAAATTAGGATTTTCAGAATTGTCTATATAATATTCCTGTAGACTTTGTGTTGAAGAGCAACTTGCCAAAACCAACATAAGTACGACTATTAAACTGCTTACTACTTTTTTCATGCGTTCGTTTATTACGATTGTACTGAAAATTACTAAAAATCGGTCACTAATGGTAAAGTGACCGATTTAAATTTGCTTTTAATTGTGTTTGTCTGCGTCCTTCAATTCCTCGGGAAGATTCATCTTATTTGTCAATGTACTAATTTTATTCAGATCAATATCTCCTGTCATTGAAACTAGTACCGTTTCAAATTTTCTACCGTTTACATCAACATCCATATTCTTCATTCCCGATACGAACATCAATAATTCGGTCACATGGTCTTTATGCTTTCCGTTTTTAATGTAGAACTTTACATTCACATCCTTATCCTTTACCCTCATCAATTCTTCTAAAGAAGACTTCTTAAGATATTTTTTCACTGTAGCCGACATGTCTGCTGCGACTCCCTTATCTTCTGTGATAAAGACCTTTATGCCATTTATTCCTTTTGCCATTTCTACGAACTCCCTTGCGTCTTTGTCATCATCAAGGCTACCTATTGATGAGACCAAATCTATCATTCCCTTATTGACTATTACGGCACCTACATTGTCCATATGTTCAAATTTATCGAAAATAGACTGTGAGATACCTGTTAATGGTAAAAGGGCAATTGCTAAAATTAAAGTGATTTTTTTCATGATTCCTGTTTTTTGATTGATTGTGATTAATTTAAATAAAGTGGCAGTTTACACTTTACTTGAACAGTAAACTGCCTATGTATAATTACTAATTCTTTTTTCCAGCTTCGTTCAACTCTTCTGGTAAGTTCATTTTTTTAGTTAGAGAACCTATTTTTCGCAAATCGATATCTCCTGTCAATGAAAGTAGAACAGTCTCGAATTTTCTGCCGTTCACTTCAACATCAACATTGTTTATTCCCGTGACGAACATCAACAACTCACTAACATGATCTTCATCCTTACCACTTTTTATATAAAACTTAACATTCGCGTCTTTATCCTTTACGCGCATAAGTTCTTCTAACTTGGCACTCTTCAGATATTGGTCCATTGTTTTCATCATATCTGCCGATATGCTTTTATCTTCAGTGATGAATACTCTCAGATTATTGAGACTTTTGGCAATGTCCATAAA
>JAAETN010000339.1 GCA_024228355.1 Maribacter sp.
GACTATATCTGTATCCCGTTGAAGGATAAGCCGTTAACTTGCCCAATAACCCTGCCTCTATCATTACATACAACAAACCAAAAAACAACCATGTAATCCCAAAAGGAAGAATTTGTCTGAAATATCTCTTATATCTGCGTGTCAACATACGTTCATAAATATAGGAAAGATTGACATCCAAAAACGATTAATAAGTAGCGTATTCGCTAATCTGATAAATTTTGCTGAACCTAATTCGTTTTCCAGATTTGAATTCAAGATACACACAAAATTAAACTGCTGAATAATTCTGCTTTTTTACTAAAAGTAAAACCTCAAAATGAAGTAGTTACAAGCACGGTTTACTTGTTGTTTTATACGTCTAAATAGAGTAATTTGCTTATATAATAATAAGAGCATTCCATGACAAATCGAAGATCTTTCATTAAAAAAGCAGCTTTAGGCACTACGGCACTTTCAATTCCATCCTATGCAACCTATGCATCCAATCTATTTTCAAGTACGAATAGCAGTTCAGAATTAAAAATTTCACTAGCCCAATGGTCGCTGAATAGAGCTTTTTTTAAAGGTGATCTTGATGCTAATCATTTCGCACCCATTGCCAAAAATTCTTATGGGATAGGAGCCATTGAATATGTAAATGCATTTTATAAAGACTACGGAAAAAGCGAAAAGTTTTGGATGCAAATGAATAATGAGGCTAATAATGAGGGGGTAAAAAACCTCTTGATCATGATTGATGATGAAGGTGAACTTGGCAGCACTGATGATGCTCGGCGAAAGACCGCCGTAGAAAATCATTACAAATGGATACATGCCGCAAAAATCCTAGGTTGTCACTCCATTCGGGTCAACGCCTTTGGAGAAGGGGAGGCTAATTCGATACGTGCCGCATTGGTAGATGGTTTAGGTGAACTCGCGGCCTATGGAAAGAATGAAAAAATTAATGTAATAATAGAAAATCACGGATTGCATACTTCTAACGGTGAATTTATAACAAGTATAATCAAAGAGGTAGGAAACCCTTTCTTGGGCACGCTTCCAGATTTTGGTAATTGGTGCCTAAATGCCAAATGGGGAAGTACCCAAAAAAATAAATGCACTGAGGTCTATGACCGCTATAAAGGAGTATCTGAATTTTTGCCTTATGCCAAGGGCGTCAGTGCTAAAAGCTATGCTTTTGATAAAAAGGGCAACGAAACCATTATTGACTTTAAAAAAATGCTTCAAATTGTAAAAGATTCTGGTTTTGATGGGTATGTCGGCATAGAGTTCGAGGGTGAAGATATGTCCGAACCAGATGGTATTAGAGCTACCAAAGC
>JAAETN010000340.1 GCA_024228355.1 Maribacter sp.
AAGCAATATTATCACGACAATAGGAATCCTTAACAATCAAAGGATTGATAAACCTTAGATTCCCTACAATATCATTCGCCACTACTTGCGTTGCCGTTGCTGTCAAAGCAATGATAGGTGCGTCGGGTATTAATTCCCGTAGTATTGAACATTCTAGATAGGCAGGTCTAAAATCATGACCCCACTGTGAAATACAATGGGCTTCGTCTATGGCAATAAGATTAACATTCATTTGCTGAATTCTATCTCGAACAATTTCTTGTTTCAAGCGCTCAGGGGAGAGATATAGGAATTTGTAATTTCCAAAGAGACAATTATCCAATAAATTGTTGACTTCTTCAAATGATATGCCGCCTGTTAATGCAATGGCCTTGATTCCTTTTGCTCTTAATGTGTCAACTTGGTTATGGATCAATGCAATAAGTGGTGAAACAACAATACAAATACCTTCTTTCGCTAATGCCGGAATTTGAAAACAAAGTGATTTACCTCCGCCAGTGGGCATTAAAGCCAGTATATCCCTTTTAGATAGTATAGTGTCTATTATTTTTTTTTGGGAGCCCTTGAATGATTTAAAACCCCAATATTGCTCTAAAATGATATTTGGGTCTTTATGCATTAGGTAGCGTTTATCTGTTCTAAAATAAATGCTACTCTTTCGGCAATACTTCCTATAGGTACGATGGTAACATCATAAGAATGTCTTTCATAAGAATTCTTGAGGCATTCATAAATGCTTAAGGACTCCTCAAAGGATTCATATCGTTCATTGTCTGAAATATGAATTTCTTTCCAAGGCGGCATCAAAAAAACATTGTCATATCGCAAGTTATCACAGGCATTGATAAAGATTGAATCATAGTTCTGCTGAAAACAATCCATATAAGCCAAGACATCCGGTATTCCCCTGTCGAAAAAGAACAAATTACCATTTGTCTCCTGGGCTGTTTTGTATTGCTCAATTCTAGCATTCAATATTCTTAAATTGAATTTCATGGGATCCGATACTGAAATAATGGGATTGGATACAATTTTTATCTTTTCGCCTTGATTTATTTCTTCGGAAGTCATATTGCGAATAACCTCATGAAGGCAATGAAAACCATCTTTCTCCAGTTGCTCAATGACTGCTGTCTTTCCCGTGCTGGGACCTCCTGTAATTATGATTTTTTTCCCCTTCAATTGAATGAAATTATTCATGCAAAAGTAATGAATACCCGATGATTAAAAAATTGGTATTGAACCCTTATCTTTGCAGAAAATTATACCTATGAATACAGAGAATCCGGATGAGTTTTATAGTCGCCTAAAAATACAGTTGGAGGATAGTACTAAATGGCCTTCACTATACCTATATAAATTTATTGTGCTTACAGATGATGAAAAAATTAGGGAGGTGCATGAGGTATTTAACAACACAGGTGCGGTTATTGATTCGAAACAGTCAAAAAACGGTAAATATACAAGCCTTTCAATTACCGTGAACCTTAAGAACCCTGATGAGGTTATAGCCAAATACATGGAAGTAGGGGAAATTGGTGGTGTAATATCCTTATAAAATAGCAAATACGGCATAATTTTCTTAATTTGCAGTCGTTATAGCAATACTTCCTATACTTTTTTAAGCAATAAAATTTAAGATTTGAATTTAGTAGAAAACTTAGAATATAATACTGAGCGACCCCAGCTAATTATTCCAGAATATGGTCGTCATTTTCAGAAAATGGTGGATCATGCCGTATCTATTGAAGATCCTGCCGAACGCAATAAAGTTGCCAAAGCGATAATTAGCGTTATGGGTAACTTACAACCGCACTTAAGGGATGTACCTGATTTTCAGCATAAATTATGGGATCAATTGTTTATCATGTCCGATTTTAAATTGGATGTAGAATCTCCATTTCCGATAACATCGAAAGAGGTACTTCGTCAAAGACCGGAACCTCTTGGATACCCTCAAAATTATCCAAAATATCGTTTTTACGGGAATAATATAAAACGTATGATCGATGTTGCTGTTAAGTGGGAAAAAGGAGATATGAGAGATGGTTTGGAATATGCTATTGCCAATCATATGAAGAAATGTTACTTAAACTGGAACAAGGACACTGTTGAAGACAAGGCTATTTTTGCACACCTTTTAGAACTTAGTGATGGGCAAATAGACCTAGCTAAAAATGGGGAAAGCCTGACGGATAGTGGACAGTTCCTTAAAAATAGAGTAGCAAAGACCCAACGTAGTGGTTCTGGAAAGAAAAATCAAAGAAGTAATAATCGCGGTAAAAAGCGATACTAATATTCTCAATACTAAATGGGAACATTTAAAATTGAAGGCGGCCATCAATTGTCGGGGGAAATTACTCCACAGGGCGCCAAAAATGAGGCATTGCAAGTTCTTTGTGCAGTACTCTTAACAGCAGAAAAAGTTACCATAAACAATATACCTGACATCGTTGATGTTAATAAACTTATTTCCTTGTTGGAGGATTTAGGGGTTAAGATTCAAAAGAAAGGCAAAGGTTCCTATACCTTTAAGGCCGATGATGTTAATCTGGATTATTTATTATCTGATCAATTTAAAAAAGACGGTAAAGGCTTAAGGGGGTCCATTATGCTCGTTGGACCTTTATTGGCCCGTTTTGGCAAAGGGTATATTCCTAAACCTGGAGGAGATAAGATAGGACGCCGTAGATTGGATACCCATTTTGAAGGATTCATAAATCTAGGGGCTAAGTTTCGTTATAATAAAGAAGAGCATTTTTATGGTGTTGAAGCTAAAAAGCTAAAAGGCACTTATATGTTGCTTGACGAAGCTTCGGTTACCGGCACAGCCAATATAGTCATGGCTGCGGTTTTGGCTGAAGGGAAAACTACCATCTACAATGCGGCATGTGAACCCTATTTACAACAATTGTGTAAAATGTTGAACCATATGGGTGCCAAAATCTCTGGCATAGGTTCCAATATGTTGATTATAGATGGTGTCGAGGATTTGGGTGGTGCTGAGCATACTATGTTGCCTGATATGATCGAAATAGGAAGCTGGATAGGACTAGCGGCCATGACCAAAAGTGAACTCACGGTCAAGAATGTAAGTTGGGAAGATTTGGGACAAATACCAACCGTATTTCGAAAACTGGGCATTACCTTGGAAAAGAAGGGAGATGACATTTTTATACCCCAGCATAAAGATGGGTATCAAATACAAAATTACATTGATGGTTCTATTTTGACCATTGCAGATGCTCCTTGGCCTGGACTTACACCTGACTTATTGAGTATTATCTTGGTGATGGCTACCCAAGCCAAAGGCGAAGTGCTTATTCATCAAAAGATGTTCGAGAGTCGCTTGTTCTTTGTGGATAAATTAATAGATATGGGAGCCAAAATCATTCTTTGTGACCCCCATAGGGCAACAGTTATAGGTCATGATTTCAGATCGGCCTTAAAGGCTACAACAATGGTTTCCCCTGATATCAGGGCGGGTATATCATTATTGATTGCCGCTTTATCAGCGAAAGGTACCTCGACCATTCACAATATTGAACAGATAGATAGAGGGTACGAAGATATTGATACCCGTCTTAGGGCTATTGGTGCTAAGATTGCGAGGGTTTAATCTTTATTTTTTACTTCGCAAAAGTGAATACCAGTGTAAGTATTGATTTCTTCAAAGTCTTTAAATTTTCAAATTGGCTGGTTTTGACTCCGGAGTTCTGTCTTGGATCAATACTCCTTTTGTAATTAAATATTGGGCTGCCGCATAAGTGGCCATAACGAATATGTGGGCGTAGGGGACAGCAATTAAGAATTTATTGATTGCCAAAATGCTATCAGATGCAATAAAGAGAAGCGCACCAAAAAAAACCATTTTAAAGCTTTCCCTGCGAGCCATTTTATTTCTTCTAAAAGCAGTAATTGCCATTAAAAGTATGACTGAGATATAGATAATCACTGGAATTAATAGCTCGCCAAGACTATCTTTGAGTTCAAGTAACAAGACCAAACCATATATTATTAATAGTACAAAGACTAACCAGAAAGCACTTGAGGCATTTTTATTCCATCGCCTTAGAAAGACCACACAATACAAAATATGGGCAGATAAAAAAGAAACTAGGCCCAATAAAAAGTAATTGGAAGAAATTGAATCATACATTAAAAATGAATCTCCCAACCACGAACAGAACAATGCGAACAGCATTAAAATGTAGGTAGAACGTCCTAGACTTCTACCATTAGCAGCAAAATAGATGAAAAGGGAAAAAAGGATCAGAGGCTTCGTAAAATGGCGTAAAGGTTCATTTTCCAAACTACCGGTAATTAAATCCAAAATGACCAAAACAATAAATATTGGAAGAAAATAGGTTGGTTTAAATTGTGGTTTGGCCATTTGCAATTAACTAGCCGTCCAACCAATTCTATTGTGCTCACCATCACAGAATGGTTTGTTGCTTGAAGCCCCACAACGACATAAGGCTGTGGTCTTTTCCTTCTTATGTTCTACACCATTTTGGTCTGTGATTACTATAGAGCCATGAACCAAAATTGGCCCGTTGGGCTTAATATCTATTTCCGTCATATTCATTGTCTTTTCATTGGAGTCAATTTCTCCTTTATTGGTATAGCTCAATGCACCTGATGGGCATACATTAATTTGTGCCTTCAGTTCCTCAATGCTGGCATTCTCAGGTTTTATCCATGGCTTGCCTTCTGGATCATACACATTAGGTAGTGTTTTAACACAAGTCGTAGCATGAATGCACTTCTTGGGTTTCCATAAAATGGTTAAATCCCCTTTTGCATATTCCTTTACTATTTCCTTTGCCATGTAATTCTATATTTAGCTATTAATTTCCTTCAATAGGTGGTGGGCCTTCAGGGATAATAGGAACGTATTTCTCGCTCCCTTTACGCTGTTTATACTCTGCTTTTATCTTTTCGATTAACTTTGGGTTTTCGAACAGATCAACTGCCGTCATTCCCAAGGCTTTTGCAGCTTGTACCATTCCTTTATGCCCAATACTCATACCTCCGCAGGCAACTACCGCCCATGAATGCCAAGGGGTATCCTTAGGAGCAACGGTAACACCGAGGTTTATATTTGGCACATTCCAACTAACATCTCCTACATCGGTAGAACCACCTCCTGGATGTTCCTTGGTTTCTTCCAAAGGCATAATGGCACTATCCATGCCCAATTGTGGTTTGCCTGTGGCTTCCTGTATTTTTTTTCCAAAGGCGGTTTCCTCTGGGGTATAAGACAAAGGGCCAAGCAGTTCTAAATTCTTTTGCATGGCCTCGCCACCTGCCCGGTTCACTAAAACCTCATAAATACCAGATATCAACGATATTTTGTAATCTACATTAGCCATGATAGCGGCTCCCTCTGCCATTTTTTTGACTTGCTCGTATACAGGCATCATACCGCTACGTTTAGTATCACGAACACGTACCCATAATTTAGAATAATCTGGTACTACATTTACAACTTGTCCTCCATCCTGAATATGATAGTGAATACGAACAGTAGGTTTTATATGTTCTCTATAATAGTTGATTCCTGTAGTGTAAAGCTCTAGTGCATCTGAAGCACTTCGCCCGTTCCAAGGGTCTCCGGAAGCATGTGCTGCTTGCCCGTAGAATTCTACTTTAAAATCCACAAGGGCCAGTGTACTCTGCACATCGGCTTCTGTCTTTGCAGAAGGGTGCCAGCTGAGGTTTACATCAACATCATCCCAAAGACCTTCACGGACCATCCAAATTTTACCAAAGAATTTCTCTTCGGAAGGCGTTCCCATAAATTTAATGGTACCAGTAAGTTTTCCTTGTTCTATTAATTCTTTTGTGGCTATTGCAGCACCTAAACTTGCCGCCCCGAACAGGTTATGCCCACAACCATGGCCTGCTGCTCCTTTATTAAGGGGTTCTTTTGTTGGTTGGGCTTTTTGTGAAATACCCGGTAAGGCATCAAACTCTCCCAAAATGCTGATTACAGGCTTTCCTGAGCCATAAGTGGCAGTAAAGGCTGTTGGAATTCCTGCGACACCTCGCTCAACCGTCATTCCATTTTTTTCAGCATAATCTGCCAAAATCTCCGCGGACTCATGTTCTTCAAAAGCAGTTTCTGCCAATGCCCAAATGGAATCACTGATCTTAATCAGTTCTGATTTGTGTTTTTCGACAGAAGCAACCAGGTTTTTTTTGTTGCTGTTCATTTTTTGTGCTGAAACGGAGAATGCTATCAGCAATAGAAGTCCTAATAATGTTTTCTTCATGGTAATGTTCACTTAGCTATTATATTTATTATTGTGATGATTGTAGGAAGCCTTGATCAATTCTGTCAAAACATCCATATTAATATCTGATAGGCGTTTTATATATAAGCAAGACTTACCCGTTTTATACTTGCCTAATTTCTGCATTAATTTTTCATATTTGGTAAATCCTGCCATAATGAAGAGCGATAGGTTTTGTTTTCGTGGTGAAAATCCAGTGAGCATCATATCGCCTTCACGACCCGAATCATATTTATAATGATAGCTTCCAAAACCTATGATACTGGGACCCCATATTACGGGTTCCTCTCCTGTTATTTCTTTCATAATGTCGATAAGTGTATAGCTATCTCGTTTTTGGACTTGGTCCTCAACCTTATCTAATAAGGAGATTACTGAAGCATTGTTAGGTCTCGTCTTGTTCGCTGACATTATAGTAATTGCTTAGACCTAAATATACTAAAAAAGGATAAGTACAGAACCTACTTGAATTGATTTGAATATCACTATAGTATAATGTGGTTGCCAA